>JBEPYD010000475.1:0-3715 GCA_041641575.1 Bacteroidales bacterium | reverse complement strand
ATATAAAGCAAGCGGAATGGTTGCGTAATAACGATTAAACGAACAGGAAATAATTCCACAAAAACATATCCTAAGAGGCAAAGAATAAATATACAAGTGGAAACAATAATGAAGAATCTGTCTGCAAAAGTTTTACGCAGCTTTTTTGTAATACTGAAAATATACCCGATACTGAAGATAAATGCTATGCTAAGTATGTATTGGCTTAATCCAAACTCTGAAGGCAGGTAATGATGTGGGTGACGAAAATGTGCCAGTATATGAATGAATGTTTCATCCGCCATTGTTGTTTGAGAAAACTGAGGAACCAAAGAGATCAAGGTGAATATTAGCAGTAAAGAAGCACTGCCAACAAGTGAAATAATGTTTTTAAAAATATACTCCCGCTCATATATCCACATATTTAATAAAAATGAAAAATAGATCAACCCTGACATTTCAAGGCCGAAAAGGGGGTGGAAAAGGGAAGAAATTCCTGAGAAAAAGATACTCCAGAAGATTTTTTTCCTGAACGCGAACCATATTCCTGCAAAAACCAATGGTATGGCTATGGTAGAAGAAAGCATCATTGATTTGTAGATGTATTGGACTTCCCCAAGGCTGAAAGTAGTTACAGACATTACCAGAGCAGACGCAAAAATAGCCGGAATCTGTCGGCCTTTAAACCAGCTCCTGGCAGTGTAATAGGTGAACAAAGATATGGCTGCATTACTCACAAGTGTTAAAAGAAAGAAAACGATAGGTAAATTTTCCGACGTACCTGAAAGTACAGACATGAACTTTGCATAATATCTTCTGGCAATTGCATTTTCACTGTGGTTGACAAAAAAATCATTTATCAGATACGATTCATTAATTTGTCTTAAAATTATTGGAATTTGCTCAACCTGGTCTACAACTCCATACCCCTTGTATTGAATAAATGTAACAATAATACCAAAAATTCCGGCAAGCCAGGCGAATCGATGGGTATATCCGGCACCTTCAGTTGTAAAATCTTTTGTATTACCAGGTTTATTCATTATTTTAATAAAGATAGCAAATATGTATAGCCTACTCCTGAAAGTACTGCAAGACCGAAACTCAGAAAGGTTCCAATCAGAATATATTCCGTTAGTTTTCTGTCTGTAGATCTTGAGAGGTCTCCGAATCTGAATACGGATTTTGCAGCAATTAAAAATCCTATGCCCTCCCAGTATCCGGCCACGATAAAGCCAAAAACAAACAGTCTCTCGAGTATTCCTATATATGTGCCGGCATTTTTAAGGGAGGCTTTTTCTGTTATTTCTGATAAATCCCACCTGGAGACAAATATGCGAATGATTATTGAGGAAGTTACCGTTACAAGAATTAGGAAAGAAACCGTCAATAGGGAAATATCACTCACGAGCCATGAAAAACTGATGTTATATGGAAAGTAAATATATACAACCAGCGCAATTATCAGCAAGTGCATCAACTGGTCGGCAAAAAATAGCAGACGCTCGTTATATTTTCCTGTAAGTTCAAGTTTTATTATATCTATAACCAAATGCGATACCAGGATAATTGCTATACCCAACGCATATTGCATGTTAAATTCAAGCAATAACAGAAGTGACACTGCATGCACTCCTATGTGAAAATACAAATAGGGCGAGCGCATTTTCCGTGCCTTTTTATCTTTCACCCACCGGGTGGGCTGCACCAGAAAATCTCCTATTAAATTTGCAAGTATTAACTTTATGATGAAGGATAACATAGTTTTTTTATCTCACTAATATAGTACATATTCATTGCATTTAGCTCATCAAATCCGGCCCGCTTTAAGCCGCGACTTATATTACTTTGTCCTATACCAGCCATGGATGCTAATACCTCCTGGTTTTCCTGTGGATGTTCCATAGCCAGCTGAAAAACAGCGGCTGATTTTGGCGGCCAATCTTCCATAATCCGGTTGGCCAGCATAAACATTACATTCAATTTATTATCCAGTTCCTCCCATGATGTTTCTATGGCAAGGCCATTCTTTTTTAATTTCTCAAAACACTCTCCTGAACGGATGAACGCACTGCCATTAGATTCCGACAGATTTTTGCCCCGGTATGAAACATCTCCTATCCCAATGGCAGCACGAACATCCAATCCTTTGTGTTTTTTTAAAGCACTTTTAATTATCATTGCCGCTTTAAGAGCTTCTTCGGGTGATGTTTCCAGCTGAAAACTATCTCCTCTGAAGATTTCCCATTGCAAAGGCTGTGAGCCATATTGTATCATCACTTCTTTTAAGGGCTTGAGCCAAATATCTGGTGAATAGGCTCTTGAATTTACAATATCACCTGTAATAATTCCTGTCATTGGCAATTTTTTTGCTAATATATGCTTTTTTTATGACATAAACACAATTATGCGCTTTAAAAAGCATTAATTAATGATTAATATGTGTTGTAATACGCATAATATATTTTATGCGTATTTTGAGGAATAATTTTTAAAAATGACTTACCCCCTGCTGGTGCGGACGTGCCGTCCGTGCCTTTCTCACCTCCAATTCTTAACCAATGGTTTATTATCCAGAACATGCACATCTAACAAACCTTCTAAATCTGCATAATCTCTTGCAGAACTAAATAAATAATCCCAGGAATTTTTAACAATCATTTCTTGAACCGGATTGTTGTGGATATATTCCAACTTTTCATATAAAAATGAGGAGCTGAATATTTCTTTTGGCTGATTTCCATCCTGCCATACTTTATATGCCTGTTTTCTTTTCAAATGTGAGCATGCGCTTGTGAAATATTCTAACATCCATTCCCGCCTACTTTCTGGTTCTTCTTTTATTTGCTCTACAATATGTTTTGAGGTAAATGTTTTAAAATCCCTCAGAATATCAGATAAATCTTTTTTCGTGTTTCAAACTAACAATGGTACTCAAGCACGGACGAAACGTTTTGAGTGTTCGAAACATGAAAATTGATGTACTTTTTGCATTTTTTTATTTTAGGCATTGTGTTAATTTCAGAAATTTCTGTTTTCTTAAAAAATCTTTGTCATCTGAACACTAAAGCTGGGTCGCCACCGCTCATTGTTATTATAATTGCCATGTACAGTTCTTCCATTTCATAATAGAATCTCCTTTTCGCTGTCTTATACCCTACTTTATTGTATTTTTTGTATAATAGTATCAACATTGATAATATTAGGGTCATATACAAAATTATTTTTATTCCATTTATGCTTGTGGACATAAAATGTTTAAAATTCAATTCTTGTTTAATAAACCTAAAGAAAACTTCAATATCCCACCGTCTTTTATAAATCTGTATTATTTCCTCAATTTGTTTATCAAACATATTTGTTAAAAACAATAGGGTCTCTCCCTTCTCGTCTTCTGTAACTATAAGTCTAAGCGGATTTGATTTCTTATTTTTCCTATCAAACAATAGTATCTTCTCATCGCTTAGTGTTGTCAGGTTGTTTATTATAACATTGTCTGGAAGAACATATGTCTCGAGGACTTCTTTCCTAACAGGCGAGTTTAACCTGGTTACAAAGTTGATTTGTTCATTATCAAGCTCATTAAAAGTTTTTCTGCTTTGAACGCCACGGTCGAATACAAAAACATTGTCTTTTCTTTTGTCTATGTGTTTTAATATCGCTTCGGGTATTGCAATATCTTCACTTAAATATGCTTGTTCTGTATATACTTCAACACTGCTTGGTAATAGATTTG
>JBEPYD010000474.1:0-3747 GCA_041641575.1 Bacteroidales bacterium | reverse complement strand
AATATCTTGTCAGAACCGCAAGCATTCAAAGTTAACCAGCTAAATAACAGAACCCTTCCTGCAGACAGCAGAGAGGAGTATCAAGCGTTTCATAATAAAGTAGCAGAGTTAACACGCACCGCGCAGGGTACCTTTGCCTATGTAAATGAATTGGAAAAGCGGGCCAATGAAATTAAACAAGCGCTGCTAATTTCCACAGAGGCCCCACTGGAAATTATGTATGAAGCGGATACAATTGTGGAAAAACTGCAGGAAATTCAACACAAGTTGCACGGATACGAACCAAAAGCAAGCGATGAAGAGCTGCCGCCGCATGAACTGAGCATAGAAGAGCGACTGGGTAGTTTGGTTTGGGCGCAATACAGATCAACATCAAATGTAACCGGAACCCAGAAAATGGTATATGAGATAACTGTTTCAAAACTTGAAAATCTGATTGAAGAAATAAACACCCTTGTTGATAATGAGTTAAACCCATTAGAGGATAGGCTTGAGGATTATAAAGTGCCATACACCAGTGGACGCGCTCCGAAAATGAAATTATAGTTTGATTTTAATGATTGTAACAGGTACCTGCTTCATCTGGGAGCAGGTATTTTTTTGTTTAGGCGCAGATTTACATCATATTCGTTTAAATGGTGGTTTTCTTATCAACTACTCAGGTTTTTATTTCACACATTAAATATAGAAGATGATGCATGTCATCTAAATTATTTTAAAAGGAGGTAACATTCGCTTATTTTTTTCGTTTAATTGGATAAGCTTAATAAATAAATAATGCATAATGAAGAAAAAGATTAGAGTAATATTAATCGTAACGTTGATGTTGGCTGGTGTATTGAGTTCATGTAACCAGTATGTTTGTCCTGCATATGTAGACAGTGAGACTGAGCAGATAGAGAATAATGGTTAATTTATTGGTGAATTTTATTTTTTAGCTATATTTACGCCCGATACACTTAATTCAACCTTAATATCCTAATCATGAAAAAGTTATTCGCTTATCTGGCTGTTTTGATTTTTGTAGTTGTTTTAGCCTCTTCCTGCAACGCCAACAAAAAATGTCCTGCTTATACAATTTCTGAGGAGCAGCCTACAGAAGTCAACTCGTAAAAAATCAATCTGTTTTTTTGAAATAGTATTGTTATCTTTGCGTCAGCCTCTGCGAGTTTAACTTTATAGCTCATTTTTTATTTTGACGTATGAGAAAATTGTTTATCTTTCTGCTACTTGGGCTGGCATATGTAAATGTATATGGCCAGGGTGAGATTGATGAGCAACAACGTATTTTTTACCGCAATGAACGTACTGGAGCTATCTTTCTGAATTCTAACGGTATAGGTCTCGGATTTCAATATGGGAAGCGTGTAAATGCATCCCTGAAAACCTTATATTCTATTGAGGTAGCCAACATCAAACACCCCAAAGAAGTTAAAGTTACTAACCAGTTTGCCAGCAATAAAAGCTTTGTATATGGCAAGCAAAATAACTTTTTTACCCTTCATGGCGGCATTGGCAGGCAAAAAGAAATATTCAGAAAATTTGATCGCGGAGGCATTGCTGTTCGTTATTTTTATAATGGCGGGGTTTCGCTTGGTTTTATTAAACCCATTTATTACGAAGTTTATAATGCTGTAGGACCTGGCATTGACTTTGTGTACCTTGAAGACCGGAAATTTGATCCCTCTATTCATCAGGGGGATATTTTTGGACGTTCCGGCTTTTTTAAAGGTATTGATGAAATTTCGCTTGCTCCTGGTGCCTATGCCCGTGTTGGTTTTAATTTTGAATACAGCACCCTTGATGAGTTAATTCACGCCATTGAAGTAGGAATAGCTGCAGAAGCTTTTACACGAAAAATTCCCATTATGGCTACACAGGAGAATTTCCCTTTCTTTTTCTCTCTTTTTCTGAGTTACCGTTTTGGAAAAGTAATTAACCCCCTCGATACCGAGTCACTTTCCCCGGTTGATAATCTCTTTTTGGATTAGCAGCTAAAACTCCTTTTTGAAATCAAAATCCTGCTTTTTAAGTGCAATTTGCTGCAACTCCCATTGCAATAATGCTATAGCTTTACAAATTCTTAAAGCCCGGCTCTTGATAAAGTGGATTGAAATGACTACTTTTGCACTTCGATAAAAAATGAATTTTTTTTCTAACTTTAAAATAATATAATCATGGGAAAAATTAAAATCGGAATTAATGGTTTCGGCCGCATTGGAAGATTGGTGTTTCGTGCAGCAGTTGAAAAAGGTGACGTTCAGGTAGTAGGTATCAATGACCTTATTGACGTGGAATACATGGCGTACATGTTGCGTTACGACTCTGTTCATGGTCAGTTCAAAGGTGATATTGACATCAAAGATGGCAACCTGGTAGTAAATGGCAACAGCATCCGTGTTACTTCTGAACCCGATCCGGCTAACCTTAAATGGGGAGAGATAGGTGCAGAATATGTAGTAGAATCTACCGGCTTATTCCTTACAAAAGAAAAAGCTGAAGCGCACTTAAAAGCTGGTGCAAAGCGTGTGGTTATGTCAGCTCCCTCAAAAGATGATACTCCCATGTTTGTAATGGGCGTAAACAATAAATCTTATGCTGCTGATATGAGCATTGTTTCCAATGCTTCGTGTACAACAAATTGTCTTGCCCCTGTTGCCAAAGTGTTAAACGACAAATTTGGTATTGTTGAAGGTTTAATGACTACTGTACACGCCACTACAGCTACGCAGAAAACTGTTGATGGTCCTTCCAAAAAAGACTGGAGAGGCGGCCGCGCAGCAGCTGCTAATATTATTCCTTCATCTACCGGAGCTGCAAAAGCTGTAGGAAAAGTTATTCCCGAATTGAATGGTAAACTTACAGGTATGGCTTTCCGTGTTCCTACCATTAATGTATCTGTTGTTGACCTTACCTGCCGTTTAGATAAAGCTGCTTCTTACGAAGATGTTAAAACAGCAATGAAAGAAGCTGCAGATGGTGAATTAAAAGGCGTGCTTGGTTATACTGATGAAGATGTTGTTTCTTCTGATTTTATTGGTGAAGCAAGAACTTCTGTTTTTGATGCCGGAGCAGGTATTTCCCTTAATGATAATTTTGTAAAAGTTGTATCCTGGTATGATAACGAATGGGGCTATTCAACCAAAGTTGTTGAATTAATCCAGTACATGGATACCGTAAAATAATTTTACACAACCTTTCAAAAAAAAAGAGTGCCTGTTTATCAGACACTCTTTTTTTTATGCAGAAATCTAAAATTATTGTTGTACCACGAATTTAATGGTAACTTGCAATTTGTTTATATTTAGTTGAAATATAGTTTAATGTAGTTTATATGTTGTTTTTTAGATTTCAGAAGCTGGAAATTTATCAGCTTTCAAAAGAATTGGTAAAGGATATTTAATTTAAGCAGTTTTTTTCCCCAGATGAAAATTATGCTCTTGTACAGCAAATAAATAAAGCAGCAGTTTCAGTTGCCTCTAATATTGCAAAAGGAACAAGCAGGAATGGTTACCAGGAGAAAATACATTTTATTAATATATTTTATAGCTCTTTAATAGAAATTGTTTGCCAGGCAGAGATAGCTTTTGAATTAGGATACCTCAAGAAGGATGCAATTGAAAATATTTCGAAAAAGGCAAATAAACTATCGGTAAAAATGAGCAACTATATTGCGTCAATCAAAAGAAGCAACATTTAAACCATATTTCAACCACATTTAAAACTATATTTAAACAGTATTTTGTG
>JBEPYD010000473.1:0-3754 GCA_041641575.1 Bacteroidales bacterium | reverse complement strand
TTGTTTTTATCAATTCAGCCGGAGATCCGTTTGCAATAATTTTTCCCTGATCAATAACAGATACCCGGCTGCATAGTTTTTCAGCTTCCTCAAGCAGATGTGAGGTGTAGAAAATGGTTGTGCCTTCCTGATTTAATTCCCGCAGATATTCAAAAATCATCCTTCGCGACTGCACGTCAATACCTACAGTAGGTTCATCAAGAAATAAAAGTTTTGGTTTATGAAGAATGCCTGCCAAAAGGTTTATTCTTCGCTTCATGCCACCGGAATATTTTTTTATGGCAACATTCCTTTTTTCCCACAAGTCCAGTCGTTTCAGCGCTTCCTTTATGCGGTTCTTCCCTGTTGTTCCAGAAAGACCATACAATCCGGCAAAATATTGTAAATTCTCCCATGCCGTAAGGGTGGGGTACAATGCAATATCCTGTGAAACAACACCCATAAGCGATTTAATTTTCCTTGCATGCTGGCTGTATTTTAAATTATTTATTTTAACAGATCCTGATGTGGCCGGAATTAAGTCGCAAAGAATTGAAATTGTAGTGGTTTTGCCTGCGCCATTAGGACCTAAAAGTCCGAAAATTTCTCCATGTTCAACATTCATGTTGATGCTGTTCACAGCAGGTTCATGACTTCCTTTATAGGTTTTTACCAGATTTTGTATGGCAATTATGGGCTGTGAAGTCATTTGGATTTAAAACTTACGCAATGATTTATATATTTTCTCTTCCTTAACGGCAATTTCTCTAAGCTGATTTGCAACTGAGCCATAGGTTTCGCTGGTATTCCTGCCTTTGCAAACCCGGGCAGCATTAATGGCAAATTCCCGCCACATGTCTCCGGCTTGTGTCATCTGTTCGGAGGCGCCGGCCAGTAATTCCGATTGCATAACCTCTGATGCTTCCTGCAAAAATGCTGCATACAGGAAGCGGAAGCCGGCTCCACCAGTGCCAATTTCTTCCTGCATCCTGATTACCTGACCCAGATTTCGCGATGCATCGCGTGCGCCCTTTTTTGGCCATTTTTCAATTCGTTTGGCAAGGTAATGCATGCCATTAATGCCAATTACAGGTCCGGGAAGGCGCACCATTTCCAGCACTGTTCTATTTATTCCCCGCTGAATAGCTTTTGGTAAATCTATTTTTTCCGGTACGCTTCTTACATAGTACATCTTTCCCCTGGGTTTATAGGTGCCCCTGGCATACCTCACCAGTGACAGTTCTTCTGCTGAAAGTTGCTCTATATCTTCCATCACCGGATCAGAGATGAAATATTTTTCTCCTTCTTTTCCTATTCCTACAATGTTATGCGCGTTGAAATGAAACCGATACGGGGCAGGGAAATAGCCCAGGTTATATACCCCAACCACCATTCCGGTGGGTATTCCCTTGCTTAGATTATTGTCCAGTGCTTCCATGGCCTTAGAGGGTCTGGAAAATTTTTGCACTTTTATATCTATTTGCAATGAGCGGGTTACTCTTCTAAAGATTGTTCCAGGTAATGGGCGGAAAGAGGTTACAGCCAGACCATTCATCTTTATCATAGGCAGATGCGTGAAATATATTCCAGCGCCTATACCGAATACCATGGCCTCGCTTAAATTTATCCCATGAAAATGCAATAAGTTGGAGATAACACCATTTTCGCAATGTGCAGCCATCCTGTGTTTGAAGTCAATCATCATTCTCCTGGAATATTTTTAAGTTGGTCAATGTCTTTAAGATTGAAAACACGCACGTACTTATTAAGGGTGGTTTCCGGAAGTTTTTTAAATACTTTGGGTATGAAATGGCGCTTTATTTGGAACCGCCACTTGCCCATATAATCGGCAAGTGTTTTAACATCCATCAGGTTTTTCTTCATGTAATAAAATACGGGGCTTTTTTTTCCTTCTTTAACCCAGTTATGTGCTTCCTCGATTTCTTCATGCATAAAATCCCATGCCTGCTGCATTATTTCATTCTTGGCATTCCATCCAACACTTTTAACGGCGCGGTATTTCCCGTTTTCATCTACAGCGTATTGAATTTCGCGGGTTTTGCCTTCAAGCATATTGGCATCGTCCTGTGGTACTTCATTTACTTTCACAGTAGTTTGTTTTTTATATGGGAGCAAAGATAAAAGAAACCAACGTAAAATGCCGGTTCTTTTAGGTCATCTTCCTTTGCAGCAGAAGAGGCAAACCTCAAACAACTGTTAACATACAAAATGAATATGCAAAGCGTGCACTTTCGGGAACCATCAGCATGATTTTCATGCCTGATTTGAGTGGTTTTTCATTAAATAGCTCTTCCAGCATTAGCAAACCGGAAGCAGAACCAATATTGCCAAATTTTGTTAAATTGGTAAACCATTTTTCATCAGGAATGGGGTGGCCAATGCTGGCGGCATCTTCAGCAATTTTTTTTCTGAAAAATTCGGATGACATGTGTGGCAGGAAAAAATCTATATCAGCAATATTAAGGTTGTGCTTTTCAAGACTTTTGACCAGGCTTTTTGCACCTAGTGCAGTAATATTACCTTCAAGTACACGGGTGTCCTGCCGCAGCGCAAACACGGAATTTTCGTTTAAATCATGTACCGGTACATCGCGCCAGGGAGTGAAAGATCCATCATCATTACGCAAAGCCCCTGCATACATGCAGGTCTCTTTTTCTGAAGCATAAGAGGATATTTCAATCCAGTTAATTTGTAGCGACAATCCTTTTCTGTTCGGGGTATCCGTAATAAAAGCAGCAGCAGCACCATCGGAAAGCATCCAGCGCAGAAAATCTTTTTCAAAAGCCAGGTAGGGATTCTTTTTCAGCTTTTCAAGCAATGGCGCTTCGCCATCAAAGTGTCTGGCGTGCATCCATGTAGACAACTTCTCAGAACCTGAACAAACTGCATTTGAAGTAATGCCGGAAAGCACTGACATATAACCGTACTTCAGGGCCTGCATACCGGAATTGCAGGAGCCGGCCGGTGACATTACTTCATACGTGCCGCCACCGATAATGCCCTGCACCATGCTTGCGTGTGAGGGAAGCAATTGGTCGGGGGAAGTGGTGCCGCAGCATAGCAACTGAATTTTTTCAGGGGTAATTTGCCTGTCAAAAAGTTTTTTAATGGCTTCTGCTGTTATTTCTGCATTGGTATGGGTGGAATTTCCCGCTTTATCCATTGCATAATAGCGGCTTTTAATGCCATTATTGCGCAAAACGATATTTTTTGAGCGTGACTTTCTGTTGTTCACCTGGCCCAGGTAATCTTCCATTTCATCATTATGCACGGGTGCATTTGGTAAAAATCGTGAAAGCTTTGTGATGAATACATTCTGTGTCATTCCTGCGTACTAATTTTCACAAAAGAAATGAATAATTCCTAGTTCAGCAAATATTTTTAATCCGGTTCATTTCAAGGGTGGTTTTCCTTATTAATAGTATCCTTTTTACACTGAAAACCACATGTGCTAAAGGTGAGATTACAAAAATGACAAAAAGCAGATAATACTTAAAAATACGAATCCACAGCAATTCGCTTTTTGGCCCTTTTTTCTTTTTCTTTTCGATGATGCCTGCCCAGATTTTAAATATACGGCGTGCATTTTTTTCCATTTGGTAAATCGGATAATGGATGTCTACGGCTCCGGCGGAAGAAAGTTTTTTCTGGTAACAAACTTCATTATTTATTAATGCATGATGAATTATCTCTCCAAAACGACTGGCGTTTTTAATGTCTTTTACGGAAACACCTGCTTCCGGAAGGTTTTTAT
>JBEPYD010000472.1:0-3765 GCA_041641575.1 Bacteroidales bacterium | reverse complement strand
TACTTATACCGGTTTTTTCCGGGATTTGTAAAATCAAGTGCAGCAAATTCTAATGTAAAAGCATAGTCTTTATAACTCAATACCAGGCTGGCAGTATCCGGACGTATTTCAGATACCTTACCATCATTTTCTTTTTGAATACGCGTAATCTTTACAGGTGGAATAAAGGTGTTTTTATAAACTGAATCGGGATGAAAGATGAACAATCCCTGGATACCGCCAAAATATAAGTAACCGGCACTGTCGGCGTGTACAGCCCGCAGGTTGAATTCCTGTCCCCTGAACTGCTCCATATTTTTAAATGGTATCTCTGTTACCTTTTCAGGATTGATGGTGGCAATGCCTGCACCGGTTGAAAACCACAGGTCTCCTTTGTAATCTTCAATAATATCATAGATAATTTCACTGGGTAGCCCATCTGGCCGGGAAAAATGAAGGAAAACCGAATCCTTTTTTGAAAAGCGGTTAAGACCGGACCCGCTACCAATCCAAATGTATCCTAAACGGTCCTCATGCAGGGAAATGGTAAAATCATTGATAAGAGATACTGCTTTTTCTGCCCCATATGTATAGCTCACCATGTCATTATCATCAGCAATAAGTCGGTTTACACCTTTTGAAGTGGCTATCCATATATCACCCCCGGTATCCTGCAAAAGGGCATAAACAAGGTTACTGTTGATCTGATGCGTAGGCCCGGCATCAGAAGAGAATAACTGTACTTCTCCGCTGTCAGGATCGATTCGTACAATGCCACGTGCAGTGCCCACCCATAATCGTTGCTGGTCATCCTCCATCATGGAATAAACACGGTTATTGTTAAATAAAGCCTTCAAATCGATCCCGAGTACCTTACCAGCTTCTAAAAATGAGCCATCAGATTCCTGATAAATGGCTACACCGTTTCGTGTACCTATCCACGTATATCCACGACTATCTTTAAAGATAATGTGCACATGGTCTTCAGGTATTTGATATCTGCCATCTTTATTGGAAGTATAACGCAATACTGAATTTTTCTGTAGGTTAAATATATCCAGTCCTCTTCCCCAGTTCCCCACCCACAGACGTTCTTCATCGTCAACATAAACAGATGCCACAACATTTTCCACCAGCCGCCGGGCCGGGTTGGCATTTGTCTTAGAAAACCATTGAATACCAGTATCTTTAAGATCAGCTTTATGGATACCTGAAAGTCCTCCGAGCCATAAATTCGATGACCGGTCAATAAATACCCGGTAATTGATATCGTGCAGAATATCCGCACTTTCGCTTAAGTAACGCACACCAAATGCCTGTGCATAATCCGGACTGAAATCCACCCGCCATAGCCCCTGTCCCTCAGTTGCAAAATAAAAAGATCCGCTTTTATGTCTAACAATATCACGTATAAAAATATTTTTATCAATACCTTTTACCCTGGCGGGATGCCAGGCATTGCCTCGTCTGTACAAACGGTAAAGCCCGTTATCCGTGCCTGCGAGAATGGTATTTTCGTCTGGTTGAAACAATGCAGTAACTGCAGGACTGGATTCATTAGCCGTATCCCGCAAAGGGACTGCAATAAAGGATTTATTGCGTAAATCAAAAAGCGACAGGCCCCGGTAAGTGCCCATCCAAACTAAACTATCGCTACCCGGTAAAATGGGATAACCAATATCATGGACCGTTCCTGCCACAGGCATATGGTCTGTAAAGGTTCCTGATTTATTGGTTTTAAGATCGAGAATGGTAATGGCCGGGGGCGTATGAATATACAAATAGTTATCCTTCCGGGCGATTCCATAGATAAACTGGCCGTTAATAATGGTGTCGAGCGCCGGTATTTTTATGTGCTCAAACTCATCCGTTTTTCGGTTATAGCGATCTAATCCACTTTTGGTAGCCAGATAAATATTCCCTTCATCATCACCGTCAATATCATAAATCCAGTTATTGGTAAGGGTAAGCGTATCTCTTTGGCTGGTATAGTAGTTTACAAATTCGTATCCGTTGAAACGGCTTAGGCCGCTCTGGGTGCCAAACCACATGAATCCGTAGGCATCCTGGTAGGCAGCAAGAATAACCGTTTGCGCCAGCCCGTCCTCAACACCATAATGCGTAAACTTTAGCGATTGCGCCCCCGAAGTTCGGCACGAGAGAAAAAGTAACCCTATCACAATTAATGGGATATGGATTGAACGCATATAAGCAACAAACAAGTGCTTCATGTTATCTTTCAGTAAATGAAGGATAAAAATAAACAAGTTTTGTGAAAATAAAGGGTATATAATGCGCTATCCGAATAATTGCGTAGCGGATAATGGACTAAAGCCTTCTTTGTTAAACAGGCTACACTATAAAAAGTATTTTTTTCCTGACAAACATGATCTGGTTCTCGGTTAGAAATAATGGCATGAACTGAATTAACAATGGTCAACACAATCAAAACAACAATACATTATACATTGGTTTATAGAGCATTGTAAAGAAATTCAAAACAGGAATACCATTTGAAGATCCTTAAAAAATATTTTTATTAAAATGAATAACGAATTGATATTTAATCTAATTTTGATATTCCAAAACTGTATCTTACACTAAAGGAAATGGTTTCCCCAAACGTAGGGTTACTTAATATCTAAGATGCAATGATTCACCCAAAAACAGAATTAAAATTCATTAGCAATGAGGTAGGCTATGGTGTGGTAGCCACTGAATTTATTCCCGCTGGTACCATTACCTGGGTATTTGACAAGCTCGACAGGGAATTTACCCCGTCCGATCTTGAAAGGCTTGAAGCCATATACCAAAATATACTTGACACGTATACGTTCAGGAACAACAAGGGCAATTTTGTGCTTTGCTGGGATAATGGCCGGTATGTAAACCATAGTTTTAACTCCAACTGCCTCACCACTGCTTATGATTTTGAAATAGCCATACGGGATATTCGTCCCGGTGAACAACTCACCGATGATTATGGCTACCTGAACATCCCCCGCCCCTTTCGGGGAATAGATGAAGGTACCCGGCGTAAAATCGTATACCCGGACGATCTGCTCCGCTATTATAAAGTATGGGATAAAAAACTACTGGCTGTTTTCAAAAAGATTACCAGCCACAACCAGCCATTGGGCGAACTTCTAAACACAGAAATGTGGAATGAAATTCATGCTGTGGTTTCAGGTAAAAAACAGATGGACTCTATTTTGAAGAATTATTATTCATGTTCTGAAGATATGGCCTACATAGAACGGAATTAGCATAATTGCTTAAGAAAAAGCCTGCCATTCTGAGAGTTAACTTAAAAAACCGGGCATAGAAACACATAACAGGATATACCTGGGTTATAGGTTTGTTGAAGAAAACTTCCTTTTGCAAACATATAATTCCAGGGATGTCCACCTGATTATTAAAATTATACGATCAGTTGTAATTACTGTGTAGATTAAAAAATTTCTTATTACTCCACCGGCTTTTTCTCGTCTTTCCTTACAATAAAATGTTTGTGATGATAAGCGTTCAGGGATTTGTAAAAACTGAAACACATTACGATAAGAATAACGGCAAAGGGCAGCCCTGTAAGAATTGTTGCTGTTTGCAAGGCGGTAAGCCCCCCTCCTATCAACAGTATTCCGGCTACCGTACCTTCCATCGTAGCCCAGAATATTTTTTGTCCCGTAGGTGCATCATGGCGGCCACCTGAAGTAAGGGTATCTACTACCATGGAGCCGGAATCAGAGGAGGTAACAAAAAAGCTGGCCACGAGTATCACGGTAAGTA
>JBEPYD010000471.1:0-3770 GCA_041641575.1 Bacteroidales bacterium | reverse complement strand
AACCACCACACATGAGCTTATGTATTCACTTACTTATCCTTTCAATCAGGTGGCCGCCATAAAAGGAACTGCCAGCATGCGGCATGACCGTACTGTTTTTCTTTCCACCAGTTTAAGTTCTCTCCAGTCTAATGATATACACAAACTCTGGGGAGGTATTAAAATGGAGTACATCTTTGACAATACGCGGAATTTAGGAATTAATCTTTACAGCGGCACAAGGTTTAAAATATTTGGAGAGTTTTATAAACAGGTGAATGCCGGTAAAACCGATTTATGGGTAGTAGGTGCAGATTTTCGACATTACACCCGGCTGCACCGCACATTGATATGGGCCAACAGGTTTGCTACAAGTACATCTTTTGGCAAAAGCCGGTTGGTCTATTACCTGGGAAGCGTAGATAACTGGATAAATATTTTCCCCACCCGTGTGCAGACATTTGACCGTTCTATCCCCATTAAGGAAAGTGAAAATTATGCCTATCAAACCCTTGCTACCAATATGCGGGGTTTTACGCAGAATATCAGAAATGGAAATAATTTTGCCGTTTTTAATTCTGAAATCCGTTTCCCGGTTTTTAAGTACCTCATTAACCGTCCCATGAGCTCCAAGTTGCTGGAAACATTCCAGGTGGTAGGATTTTTTGATGTGGGATCAGCCTGGATAGGATTAACGCCATACTCTGGCAAAAATGCCTACGACGAAGTACGGGTACCACAGGAAGGACGCGGTAACCCTATTACAATTATTCTGGATTCAAACCGCGATCCCATTGTGGCCGGATATGGATTCGGGCTCCGTTCACAGGTATTTGGATATTTTGTGAGGCTGGATTGGGCCTGGGGAATTGAAAATAATATAATTTTACCACGCATATTTTATCTTTCACTCAACCTTGATTTTTAATTTAAGAATAAAGTAGTTTCTTTTGTTTGAAAAACCAGAAAAAACAATGGCCTGGAGTTTACTGATATTACTTATCATTACTGGTCTGCTAGCCGGAATGGTTGGAGGTGCATTGGGTGTTGGTGGGGGAATAATCATTGTTCCTGCGCTGATTTTTATAATGGGATTTACCCAACATCAGGCCCAGGGAACAAGCCTTGCTGTATTGCTTTTTCCGGTGGGTATACTGGCTGTTATCAATTATGCCCGTGAAGGTTACGTGAATTACCGCTATGCTTTGGTATTAATTATTGCTTTTGTTGTGGGTAGTTATTTTGGATCGCTGCTATCTATACATATGCCTGCACAATCATTACGGAAAATATTTGGCTTGTTAATGCTTATTGTTGGATTGAAGATGATATTAGGAAAATAAGGTGAACATGGATATAAAAAAATTAATAAAAGAAGCTGCGGAAAGTTACTACGAGGAACTGGTAGGCATTAGAAGGCATTTACACAAATACCCTGAACTATCTTTCAAGGAATTTAAAACTTCTGATTTTATTGCTGAGAAACTTAAAGAGGCAGGCATAAAACATACCCGGGGATTTGTAAAAACCGGCATTTTGGGTGAAATTGATGGAGCAGGAGAGGGGCCCGTAGTTGGCATTAGGGCTGATATGGATGCGCTTCCCATTTCTGAAGAAAATGAAATAGATTTTAAATCTCAAAATGAAGGAGTGATGCATGCCTGCGGCCATGATGTGCACACTACCTGCTTGTTGGGTGCCGCAAAGGTTTTAAATGATTTGCGTAAATATTTTCACGGCAAAGTATTACTGATTTTTCAACCCGGAGAAGAATTGCTTCCCGGAGGAGCTAAATTGATGATGGATGAAGGGCTTTTCGATCAGATAAAACCTGATTTGATCATTGCACAACACGTGTTGCCCACACTGGAAGCTGGGAAAACCGGTTTCAGACCCGGTATGTATATGGCTTCAACTGATGAAATATACCTGACGGTAAAAGGGAATGGAGGACATGCTGCAATGCCCCACAACCTGGTAGATCATGTGCTTATTGCATCGCACATAATTGTGGCGCTGCAACAGGTGGTAAGCCGTAATGGAAATGTTGCCGTCCCATCGGTGTTGAGTTTTGGAAAAGTTACGGCCAATGGTGCAACTAATGTAATACCGCCTAAGGTGGATATTGCCGGCACTTTTCGCACCATGGATGAAGCATGGCGTGCCACTGCCCATGAAAAAATAAAAAAGATTGCAGCAGGAATTGCTGAGGGTATGGGCGGGAGCTGTGATGTCAATATCGCAAAGGGATATCCTGTTTTGTTCAACGATGAGGAAGTGACGCATAAGGCAAAAGATTTTGCCATTGATTTACATGGCGCTGATCAGGTTATTGACCTGGATATCCGTATGACAGCCGAAGATTTTGCATATTTTAGCCAGCAATACCCGGCTACTATGTACAGACTGGGTGTGGCCGGGGATTTTCCGCAGGCACAGTTGCACAATCCCCACTTTATGGTTGATGAAAAAGCACTTAAAACCGGAGTTGAAACCCTCTCATGGCTGGCATATAAGTTTCTTACACAATGAGATGATTTAATTTTGCGTTATTTATTTAAACTTCATTAAAATAGAGTTCTTTATACGCAAATGTTTGTAATAATTAAACTTTTGCATATACCTTTGTATTGAAGTTAATCTTGAATTTTTTAATTTAAAATTGTATAAAATGGCTTATGTAATTAATGACGATTGTACTGCATGTGGCACCTGTATTGACGAATGTCCCGTAGAAGCAATCTCTGAAGGAGATATTTATAAAATTGATCCTGAAACTTGTACCGATTGTGGCGCTTGCGCTGATGTATGTCCAGTTGAGGCCATTTCACCAGAATAGTTAGCCGTTATACAGGTACATAAAAAGATAAATTAAAGCCCGTAGGGAAAATTTCTCACGGGCTTTTTTACGTTAATTGAAGCGACAATTAACACATGGCCCTGTTTATTTTTCTATTTAACCGATTTACCTGCCACCCAACCGGTTGACCAGGCAATCTGCAGGTTATATCCGCCTGTTTCCCCGTCGAGGTCAATCATCTCACCTGCGAAAAATAAACCTTTCACAATTTTCGATTCCATGGTTTCAGCTTTTATTTCATTTGTACTGATACCACCTGCAGTAACTATGGCTTCCTTGAAAGATCGGGAACCCATAATATTGAAAGGTAATCGTTTCATCATTTTTTTTATCTGCTTCCTTTCTTTTCCGGTTACCTGATGTCCTTCTTTTTCAGGATCCAGCTTAAGCGTATTTAAAAATACAGGGATGAGTTTAGCTGGCAACCATAATTTAAATATATTGCGGAGGTTCTTTTTGCCATGTGCATCGAGATCTCTGAGCAGGCGATTGTCCAGTTTCTGTTCATCAAGCGCAGGCTTCATGTCCAGGGTTATCTCCAGGGTTTTATTTTTGTTTTCCGGATCTGTAACCATGCGGCTCAGGGTGAGAATGATGGGACCAGAAAGGCCAAAATGGGTAAAGATTAATTCTCCAAATGCATCTGCTTCTTTTTTTCCATTAATCCACATATTGGCGGTTATATTTTTTAGGGTAAGACCCTGTAGTTCTTGCGCCATAGAGCCTCCTGTTACCAACGGTACCAGTGAAGGGCGAACGGGAATAATGGTATGTCCGGCTTTTTCCGCCAGACTATACCCATCGCCCGTGGAACCGGTGGCCGGATAAGACTTCCCGCCCATGGCAAGAATTACATTGGTAGTTTCGATGGCTTCTCCATTAACCACGACGCCTGAAATTGCGCCATCTGCTATTAAAAGTTTTTCCAATC
>JBEPYD010000470.1:0-3777 GCA_041641575.1 Bacteroidales bacterium | reverse complement strand
ATAAATTCAGACAACAACCCTTTAATAGTTGTAGATGGTTTTCCCCTAAGCGAATCGAGCAATGATGTCGGTGGAGCAGCTCCAAGTGGAGCAAGGCTTGGCGGATTTGGAACAATAAACCCTAATGACATTGAATCGATGGAATTTCTTAAAGATGCCTCTGCAACGGCAATTTATGGTTCTCGTGGAGCAAACGGAGTAATTTTAATTACAACAAAAAGGGGTAGAACAGGAAAGCCGGTAATTTCATATGATACTTATTTTGGTACCAAACATGTTACTAAAACAATTGATGTTCTGGACTTGATGGAATACGCTGACTATAAACATACTATTACTCCTGCCGACAGATTATATACCAGGAGAGATGCAAACAGAACCCCCATCGATTATAGTAACGTGGAGAGCGTGGACTGGACAGATGAGATTTTAAGAACAGGACAGGTTCAGAATCATAGCTTATCAATGCAAGGTGGCACCGAAGAAACAAAATATTTATTATCTGGATCTTATTATAATGAAGATGCCATTATTATTGAAAATAGCTACTCAAAGTATAATTTAAAACTAAGTCTTGATCAGAAATTATGGAAAAATGGCCGTGTTGGTACCGATATAAGCTATGGTCTGGTATCAAATGATGGCATTGTTTCTGAAGGAGGTTTTGATTCAGGCTCAGGATTATTGACGTATGCTCTCCAGGCGACACCACTTGATAATACAGATCCGGACACCTGGCAATTTCGTTTAGATTCTATTGATAACAGAGGAATTGATGATTTGCTATCGGGCAGATATACTTTTGTAACCCCAAAAACATATGCTGAGGAGGCTCAAAATGATGTTAAAAATGAAAGGTTAATTGCAAACACTTTTCTTGAATATTTCCTACTTGAAAATCTAAAACTTCGAGTAACAGGTGGCTTTGATATAAATAATGTAAAAAACTATAGGTTTTACACAAAAGCAACACCTCATGGAGCCTTTTACGATACAAAATCATTATTGGGACATATAAGAAGTTATTCCTGGTTAAATGAGAACACACTTAGTTATACAAAATACTGGAGTAACTCAACAAATTTAAATATAGTTGGAGGATTTACTCAGCAATTTAACAGCTGGGAAATGTTTCGTGTTGAAACAGGGGTTTTTGAGAATGAAACACTGGGAGTAAATGCTATTCAGGTTGGCCTTGATGTACCTCATCGACCAACTTCATCAATATCAGAATACACAATGCAATCATTTTTAGGTAGAGCCGCCTATAACTTATTGGATAAATATCTTCTTACAGTAAGTTTTAGGGCAGATGGTGTATCAAGATTTACGGAAGGAAACAGATGGGGATATTTTCCATCTGCTGCTCTTGCCTGGCGTGTATCAAATGAAGAGTTTTTACAATCGTTCAATTGGTTGAACGATCTTAAATTCAGATTTAGTTATGGATCAATCGGAAATTCTGATGTGCCTGCATCTGCAGCACACTCAACACTTATACCTGCCGAGTATAGTGAAAATAATCAGATTATTCCGGGTTATGCTCCTGCCAGGATGATCAATAAAGCATTAAGTTGGGAGACAACGAATTCAACCAATGTTGGTCTAGACTTAACAGTTATAAAAAACAGAATTAATTTAACTGTTGATTACTATGATAAAACTACTGTTGACGTATTACTAAATGCTCCGATTGCGACTTTAGCCGGATTTAATTCCGTTATGCGAAATATAGGAAAAGTACAGAATAAGGGAGTAGAACTGGCATTAAATTCATACATCATCGATATGCCAAATCTTACCTGGCAATTCAGCTTTAATTTTGCAAAAAATGAAAATAAAGTACTGGAACTTACGAATGAGGGGGCGCCAATACAAATTGGAGCCAGTCCGGATGGTGCCTACCAGGATGATTATTTAATTGAGGAAGGCCAACCTATTGGAAATATGTATGGATTTGTTTGGGATGGAAATTACCAGGAAAGTGATTTTTCTGAGATAGACTATGAAAATAATGTATTTGTTCTTAAAGATGATGTTCCTTACCGGTTTGGTAACGAAAGGCCCGGAGATATTAAATTTAAAGATCTGAATGGCGATTTAGAAGTAACAACTGATGGAGATCGTCAGATTATTGGAAACGGACAGCCTGAACATTTTGGAGGGTTCAGCTCAACCATTAGTTATAAAGGAATTGACCTGTTTGCCGGATTTAACTGGTCGTATGGAAATGATATCTATAACTATAACTTAAAAAGAAGTGCAAATTTAACAGGTGGGTCTAATCAACTCGCCGAAGCCTGGCTAGACAGATGGACTCCTGAAAACCCGAATAATGAGCATTATGCACGATACCTTGATCAAAAACCAAGCTCATACTGGATTGAAGATGGCTCCTTTCTTCGCTTTCAAACTGCACGAATTTCTTACACTATTCCCCAACAAATTATTTCCAAAGTCAGAATATCAGAGTTGAAAATTAATTTCACAGTGGATAATGTATATGTATGGACAAACTATAGTGGATGGGATCCGGAAGTAAGCAGATCTTCACAAAATTTAGCTATTGGGATGGATTATGGTGCGTATCCAAGAGCAAGAAGTTTTCTGTTGGGAGTAAGTGTGAAGCTTTAATTTAACTTAAGTATAAAAAATAAAACCGATATAAAATGAAAAAATATAGTTTGATCAAAGCAATAATGATCTCGATTTTATTAGGTACATTAATGTATAGTTGTTCTGAGGAATTTCTTGATGTTCCGATAAAAAATGAGTTATTACTTGATATTTATTACCAGGATGAAGTAGAATGTCAGGCGGCACTAACAGGTGTATATGATATTCTGGGAACAACATGGGGACAACCTTCAGGTGGAGGATCATATTTTAGAGGATTGCTTGTTGTGGGAAACGTTGGTACAGATGAAGGTATTGTTCAGCGACCTATATGGATGGGAGATCATAACAATATTGAATATTACTTAACCAATCCCAGTACGGACTTAATCTATCTGA
This sequence comes from Bacteroidales bacterium, assembly GCA_041641575.1. Lineage (GTDB taxonomy): Bacteria > Bacteroidota > Bacteroidia > Bacteroidales > JBEPYD01 > JBEPYD01. Next base: position 762 of record JBEPYD010000470.1, on the reverse strand, counting down.
TATGGGAAAATATGTACAGGGGAATTGCCAGGGCCAATACTTTAATTAACAGAATTCCAACTGAAGGTACTCCAAAACAATTGAAGGAATATGATCGAATAAGAGGCGAGGCCTACTTTTTACGAGCCTATTTTTACTGGCATCTGGCAAAGTTTTATGGAGGCGTCCCTTTACAAAAGAATGAAATTCAGTCACCTGAACAGATTAATTATGAAAGGGCCACCATTAATGAAACCTATGATTTTATAATTGAAGATTTAGACAGAGCAATTGAACTCTTGAATTATAAAAATGGTGGCACCTATGCATCAAAGGGTGCAGCACAAACTTTAAAAGGTTTGGCTTACTTACAAATGTGCGGCCCACAGGCAAATAACAACAACAGCACAGCTTCTGAAGCTGTAACTGCTTTAAAAAGTGTAATTGACAGCGGTAGTTACGTTTTACTCACTAATTATGCCGATATTTATAAAGAGTCGAATGAAAATAACGATGAGATTGTTTTTAATATTGAATTTAGTAGTGCCCCAGCTGAGTACGGACAGGTTACTGCATATTTTGGACCTGGAAATCAGTCGCTTACAAACTCTTATGGAATAATAATGTCCTCTGCTGAACATTTTTACAGCTACGATACATTAAACGATATTCGCTGGGCACATAATGTGGTTTCATGGTCACTTAATTCAAGTTCGGATACTGCTGGTGGGTATTACTATTCAGAGCATAGCCGTGAGGATTCATTATGGGATTTTAAAGTGA
>JBEPYD010000469.1:0-3778 GCA_041641575.1 Bacteroidales bacterium | reverse complement strand
CTGACCCTGCGTGGCGGATGATGGGGTAAATGCATAACGGGGAATACATGAAGTGCATTCTTCAAATCCTGCTGAAAAAGATCTACGGTATGATACCGGTATTGCTGATCTTTCTCAAGGGCATGTGCAATGATGGATTCAATATCATCCTTTATAAAACCCCGTATATTATCATTTTTTATCTCAATTTCCGGAGATTCATGCAAAATCTTCGCCTTTATTTCATCAAATGAGAGTTGCGTAAGGTTTAATGCCGGCTTTTTGGTAAGCATCAGGCAAAGCAGTAATCCCAGTTGGTAAACATCAGTTGCGGTATTCGGATCTTTGGAGGTAAATTGCTCGGGAGCAGCATGGTTAGGTGTAAACATATGCGCTTTGTCCGCATCCTCCTGATCGAGCAAGGCAGAAATACCAAAGTCAAGTAATTTAACTTCTCCGGAATTGTTTACCAGTATATTGGAAGGCTTCAGGTCACAATGAATTACCAACCGCTGATGAGCGTACTGCACTGCATTGCACACCTGAAAAAACAAGTTCATGCGTGTAGTGAAATCAGGATTATGAATTGTACAGTACTGATCAATGGGCAAGCCATCAACTTTTTCCATTACAATGTATGGCTCAGCATCGGGTGTAAAACCTGCATTAAAGATTTTTGCAATATTGGGATGATTAAGGCTTGCCAGGATTTGTCTTTCACGTTCTACCTGCAAATTCCCGGAGAACAATCCCGGCTTTATAATTTTTATGGCCACCTCCTGCTGGTACAAACCATCTGAGCGGCTGGCGCTATAAACCCGGCCCATACCGCCCTCCCCTATCAAATTATCGATATGGTAATGGTCTATAATTTTACCTGCATGGTTGTTGGGATTTAGGATATGCTCCTGCAATTGATCAAAATAGGCAGATGCCTGGTCCGAATGCCCCAGCATTTCAGAAATTATGGTGCGCATTTGTGTACCCTCGGGACATACTTCATCCAGATATTGCTTTTGCGCTTCCCCACTCAGGCTTGTGGCCTCATCATAAACTTTTTCCAGGTGATTCAGATCCATGCAATCATTCAAATTCAGACTTTAAATCTAAATCATTTATACCTTTTATTCAAATTATAGCTGTTTAAAATCCTCCTCCATAGGCGTTCCGCCATCAAGCACATCAAGCGTTTTATTTTCCGTTGCCGGATAATTCAGCGACAATGCTATTGCTTTGGCCAGATCCTGACGGCGAGTGGTACCGGAATTACCAGTTTTAACACCTATATCCAGATTGCCTGTACCGGCATCATCAAGGAGTCGTCCGGGACGGAAAATTGTATAGTTTAAACCTGATTTTATCAGGTGTTTATCGGCTTCGGCCTTGGCAACAAAATAGTGCCTGCGCTTTTCATCTTTTTCTTCCGGATCATCTGTTCCCAGTGTGCTGACCATTAAAAACCGTTTAACACTATGCTTTTTGCTTTCATCCACAGCTTTAAAAGCGCCAAGCAAATCCACTAAAATTGTTTTATCTGCACCGGTATGTCCGCCACTGCCAGCGGTGAATACTACCACATCGGCACCTTTTACGGCTTGTGAAAAATCCTCCTCAAGATTGGCCACTACAGGCTTACCGCCAAGGGTCTCCATTTCCTTAACCTGCCCGGCTTCACGCACCATTGCCCGCACATTATGTTCTGCTGAAAGATATTTTACCAAATGCTTTCCTACTTTACCATGTGCACCTATAATCAGTATTTCCATAATTCTTGCGTTTATATTTCGTCTATCGTTTATTGAAAATCAACGCTGTGTGGCAGCATTTGTTCAGTTGATGTGCATTACATTTCGTTCTATGGATATGAGGAATTATTTGAAACAAAGTATGCTTTTAATATGATCAGCATACCACTTCAAATAACCAATCATCTTAACAAATACTAATTACATTAAGAATGTCTCCAGAAATAGAATTTTATATTACCATTCGCAATCCTTTCGCCCTCAATTCACCGTTTCATTGATATATCTCACCGTTTTTAGTACAACAACTATCGCGTAAACACGTATATTTGTTATATGAAAATAAATATCTCCATAATTTCTTCACACATTTAAAAATACATGCCAAACAGTTCTTACGCCAAACATATTGAACATCTGGATGAAAAATCTATGCCTGGCACCTTCCTTTTACTTAATTTAGAGGGCGATGTTTTAACACTGCCAGCGAAAACTCCCAACTGGTGGCCGCGTTACCCGTCAGCCAATAAAATCAACTTTTTTTCACTCCTTGGAATAAGCGAACAGGCTGCAAAATCAGATATTGTAAACCTTCCACAAGGTGGGGAGTTCACAAGCAGCTATAAAATAGAACATTTCCGGGAATGCAGAGAGATCAGGGTTTGTTTCAAAAAAATACACCACCCACGATCAAAGAATCCAACCATATCTGTGCTGGTACTTGAAGAAAATTATGGCGTTGAAAATAAAAAAACCATTACACCATCACCTGTTTGCACGGGTTATGATAACCTGAAAAACCTCCTGCACAATTTACCGGGCGGCATTTTTCAGTACCGCTTCAGGTCGAATACAGATTACACCATAGAATTTATCAGTAAAGGTGCCTCAGAACTATTTCAACGACCGGTTGAAGATTTACGGAATCCTTTTGTTTTGTATGATTACCTGCATCCGGAAGAAGTTCAAACATTTTTTGAGTCCATCCATTCAGCGTATACAGATTTAACACCATGGTCCAGGGAAGCGCGCATATTAATTAATGGAAAAACCAAATGGATACGAGCCATTGCCACCTCGGAAAAAATGCCGGACAAGTCAGTGATATGGAATGGCATTATCACTGATATAACAGCTGAAAAAGAGGCACAAATGGCAGATGCTGCCAACGAAAGGCGCCAACGGCTGTTAAATACAACCCTAAATGAAATGCTTCATCTTCCGGATCTTTCTTCGATATACCACCACATCACCCATGCAGTTAGCAGCGAATATCCAGATTGCTCCATCTCATTTTCCCGGGTAGATGAATCCGGAACAAAATCTTATCCGGTCAGCAACCAGGGTTTTGATTTGAATAAGATGCGAGAATTGGGCCAAACTACAAATTTTAATTTTCTTGAGAGCAAATATGAAATATCCGATGTCCAATATAAAAAATATTGCACCGGAAAAATGATCAGATTTGAAAATTGCTTTGAAGATTTTGTTTCACCCGATTTACCCCACGAAACTGCAGTAAAGCTGAATCAAATCACAAGCATTAAAAACATTTATGGCATTGGGATCACCAAAGACAGCCGGCTTTTTGGTATTATACTATTTTTTGTAAAGAATAAAACCTTTGCACCAGATCCCCTTTTAACTGAGGCATTTGCAAGGCAATCAGGGCTTATCATTGAAAGGAAGTTAATGGAACTGGCATTAACTGAAAGCCGTCTGCAATTTAAAACCCTCGTTGAAAACCAGGGTGAAGGTTTAGCTATTACCAATCCTGAGCAAAAAATAACTTTTGTTAACCCCATGGCCTGCAAAATTCTGGGCGTCCCTGAAGATAAAGTATTAAACAGCAGCCTGAATGATTACATTGCTAAAACTGACATTGACCTGGTAAAGAAAGAAACTGAAAAGCGTAAAAGAGGCATTGCATCCACTTACGAAATTACCATAGTACAACCGAATGGTAAAAGGGTACCCATTCTTGCCACAGTTACACCACATTTGGATGAACATGGAAACATGAAAGAATCTCTGGGTGTATTCAGGGATATCAG
>JBEPYD010000468.1:0-3780 GCA_041641575.1 Bacteroidales bacterium | reverse complement strand
AAAGAAAAAGAAAAAATTCGTTCCCGATTCCGGCAAGACTGGAAAAAGGTAGAGGAACATGCCTACCAATAAGCACATTTTTCACAGGTAACGGATACACATTTTCCATAGAAGGAACAATAAACATTCCTTGTTAAACCAATTAATGTGGCACGTGTTATGTTTTATAAGTTCTGAATATAATATTTATTTCAGTGCGATAACCTTATCTTGCAATTCAAACTTATAAAACCATAAATAAACCATCAACATGAACGAAGATATTCTAAAACTGAATCCCTCCGGATTATGGAAGCATTTTAAAACCCTCTGCGACATCCCCAGGCCAAGTAAAAAAGAAGAAAGAATTGCCAAATACGTAAAAGAATTTGGTGAAGGACTTGGATTGGAAACCATTGTGGACTCAACAGGAAATATCATTATCCGAAAACCCGCCACTGCGGGCATGGAGCATAAAAAAGGCATTATTCTGCAAGCCCACCTTGATATGGTTCCACAGGCGAACAGCGATACCTTGCATAATTTTGAAACAGACCCCATAGAAACAATAATTGAAGGAGAATGGGTTACCGCCAATGGCACTACCCTGGGTGCAGACAACGGCATGGGTGTGGCAGCTGCCATGGCCGTACTGGAATCTGATAATATTCCCCACGGACCCATAGAAGCCCTCTTTACCATTGATGAGGAAACCGGGATGACAGGCGCCTTTGGCCTCGAACCAAACATATTAAAAGGAGATATTCTTATCAATATGGACTCTGAAGATGAAGGAGAACTTTATGTAGGTTGTGCAGGAGGAATGGATGCCAGTATATCGCTCGATTATGCCGAAGAATCTCCCGCAGATGCAGAGAAGGCTTATAAAATATCCATAAAAGGGCTAAAAGGAGGTCATTCAGGGATGGACATCAGCCTGGGAAGGGCAAATTCAAATAAACTCCTGGTACGGTTGCTCCGACATTGTGCCAGAATCAATAATATTTCTGTTGCAAGCATCAAAGGCGGCAGTTTACGAAACGCCATACCACGTGAATCATTTGCCACTATTACTATCCCGGCTGAAAACACAAAGGCCTTTCAGCTTGAAGCAGAAAAACTTAAAGAGGTATTTAAACACGAGTTCGCTGAAACAGAACCCGACCTTCAGGTAAAGATTGAAGAAACTTCACTTCCCGGAAAAGTAATGGGTAAGGCGGGTCAGGAGGCGCTGCTAAACAGTGTATACGGCTGCCCTAACGGTGTTATCCGCATGAGTCAAAGTATGCCCGGGCTGGTAGAAACTTCAGTAAATTTGGCCGTAGTGAATGCAAAAGAAGGAAAAGCTGAAATACTTTGCCTGTTGCGGAGCTCTGTTGATACCGCTAAATTAGATCTTGGGAATATGATTGAGAGCATTTTTGAACTTGCTGGTGCCAAAGTAATGTTCGCAGGTAGTTACCCGGGTTGGAAACCAAATCCAAATTCGGCTATCCTGGAGAAAATGAAAGAGGTATATAACCATAAATTTGGAAGAGTTCCAGAAATAAAAGCCATTCATGCCGGCCTGGAATGTGGAATTCTTGGCGGAGTTTATCCAAATCTGGATATGATTTCTTTTGGGCCCACCATACGTTTCCCCCACTCGCCCGATGAAAAAGTAAATATAGAAACCGTGCAAAAATTCTGGGATTTTTTGATAGAAACCCTTAAGCAGGCCCCGGAAAAAGAATAAGGCTAAAACACATTTTATCTATCTAAGCAATGTCTGTTAAATTAAAGGCATTGCTTTTTTTGTTGTAATGAGATTTATAGAAAAATTTTTAAGATTTCAATTTATTTGGAGACAGTATGCAGAAGCTGCACCCGCCTATAGTGCTAAATGATATAAAAACTGAATGAAGGCAGACAAATTTTATTCTTGAACATAGTAGTATCAGGTGTGAACTCTGAATCCTGTATACTCATGAATTAGCTTCCACTATACATTCAATTGCACCCGTATTTAGTCCTTAATGTTTGTAATCAGTAATGCATAGATTGATGAATATTCCTTAAAGAATGCTCTTTGATATATAACAGGATGCAGAATTAGAAAATATAATGCTTATTTTTGGCATTTCAAATTTAAATTTACTTTATAGACCCATGGAAAAGGATAAAAAAATATTTGATTTAATTGATCAGGAAAGAGATCGCCAGTTAAACGGAATAGAACTAATTGCTTCAGAAAATTTTGTTAGTGAGCAGGTTATGCAGGCAATGGGCTCCTGCCTTACCAATAAGTATGCAGAAGGATATCCCGGAAAAAGATATTATGGCGGTTGCCAGGTTGTTGATGAAGTTGAACAACTCGCCATCGATCGTGCAAAATTGTTATTTAATGCTGAATGGGCAAATGTGCAACCGCATTCCGGTGCACAGGCAAATGCTGCCGTTATGCTTGCCATTTTAAAACCCGGTGATACTTTTCTCGGGCTTGATCTTTCTCATGGCGGACACCTCACCCATGGATCCTTTGTAAATTACTCCGGCATATTGTATAATCCGGTAGCGTATACCGTAAAAGAAGATACCGGCCTGCTGGATTACGACCAGATGGAAGAAATGGCGCAAAAACATAAGCCCAAACTACTTGTGGCAGGAGCATCAGCCTATAGCCGCGACTGGGATTTTGAGCGCATGCGTAAAATTGCCGACAGTGTTGGCGCCCTGCTAATGGCAGATATCGCCCACCCGGCAGGCCTTATTGCCAAAGGCTTCCTTAATCATCCATTTCCATACTGCCACATCGTTACCACAACTACGCATAAAACCCTGCGCGGTCCACGCGGGGGGATGATACTCATAGGCAAAGATTTTGAAAATCCATGGGGACTGAAAACACCTAAAGGAGCCTTAAAAACCATGTCTCAATTGCTTGACTCTGCGGTATTCCCGGGTACTCAGGGAGGACCGCTTGAACATGTAATAGCAGCAAAAGCTGTTTCTTTTGGCGAAGCCCTTACGGATGAATATCATAATTACATTGCACAGGTAAAGAAAAATGCAAATGTAATGGCCAAGGCATTTATCCAAAAAGGATATAAAGTAATTTCCGGAGGCACAGATAACCACAGCATGCTTATAGACCTTCGCACCAAAGTGCCGGAAGTAAATGGTAAAGTTGTAGAAAATACCCTGGTAAAAGCGGATATTACCCTTAACAAAAATATGGTTCCGTTTGACTCCCGGTCACCTTTCCAAACCAGCGGCATTCGTGTTGGAACACCGGCAATTACCACCCGTGGGGTCAAAGAAGATGCTGTTGAAACCATTGTGGAGCTGATTGACGAAGTGATTATGAACATTGAAGATGACAAAGTAATAGGAGCAGTAAGAGAAAAAGTAAACAAAATGATGAATGAATACCCCATGTTTGCTTAGGCATGGAATGGTATAAAGTTGCTTTATTGATTGGCGTTGGAGGACTTGCGGGATTTATCAACACCCTTGCAGGCAGCGGCTCCCTGCTTACTCTGCCACTGTTGATGTTCCTGGGTTTACCAGCCACTGTTGCCAACGGGACCAACCGAATTAGCATTTTGCTTCAATCTGCTGTGGCAGTTGCAAGTTTTAAAAAAAAGAAAGTTTTTGAGTTTAAGGAAACAGTATGGCTGGTTGTTCCGGCCATTGCCGGGTCCATATTAGGCGCCCTGATAGCAGCTGACCTAAACGAAAAGATGATGCGCTACACCATTGCTGCACTGCTGTTTATCATGTTTTTCCTTATACTCTACAAACCCGACCGCTGGGTTAAAG
>JBEPYD010000467.1:0-3782 GCA_041641575.1 Bacteroidales bacterium | reverse complement strand
ATAAGGCTTATAGATAATATTAAAATTTCTTCATAACTTTGCGGCGCAATGAATATTGAAGTACTAAAATCAAAATTGCATAAGGTAACTGTTACCGAAGCAAATCTGCATTATGTTGGCAGCATCACGATTGATGAAGATTTGATGGATGCTGCAAATATGATCGAGAATGAAAAGGTGCAGATTGTTAATATAAACAATGGCGAACGGTTAGAAACTTACATCATAAAAGGACAACGCGGCTCTGGTGATATATGTTTAAATGGACCTGCTGCACGCAGGGTTGCCATTGGTGATGTGGTAATTATTATTTCCTACGCCTCCATGGATTTTGAAGAAGCTAAAAAATTTAAACCCACTATTGTATTTCCTGATACAGCATCAAACAAACTGGTAAAATAAAATCAGGAATGTCACCATTTCAAAAATCATTTTTTTTACAAATATACCTTCATGAAGAACAATGAAATAATTGAAAATAAATTCTTCAAATCATATTCTGAGATTGATCCATTATTGGCCTTCTGGAGATTTAAAAATAAAAAAATAGTTTTTACAAATGGTTGTTTTGATATACTCCATTACGGTCACGTCAAGTATCTGGCGAAAGCTGCAGACAAAGGCGATATTCTTATTATCGGTTTAAACACAGACACTTCGGTAAAAGCTTTAAAAGGTGATAACCGACCCATCGTTGATGAACAAAGTCGTGGTATATTACTTGCTTCACTTCATTTTGTTGATGCCGTAGTTTTGTTTGATGAAGAAACCCCGAAACGAATTATTGAATATATCAAACCCCGGATTCTGGTTAAAGGGGGTGATTATAATCCCGCAGAAATTGTAGGATATGATTTTGTTACTAAAACAGGTGGCACTGTAACAACCATTGAATTGGCAAAAGGCTTTTCTACCAGCAGCATCATAGAAAAAATTTCAGGAAAAATCTCCTAATGGCTAAGCAAAGGACCGTATATATTTGCCAGGAATGCAGCTTTGAATCACCGAAGTGGCTTGGGAAATGCCCGTCTTGTGGCTCATGGAACAGCTTAGAAGAAGAGGTTACCGAAAGAAAATCCACGGTTGTTTCAAATCAAAAAGCAAGTCGCACCGAACCAGTAAAACTGAATGAAATTTCAGTGGAAAAACAAATCCGTTTGAAATCGGGGATATCCGAACTTGACCGTATTTTAGGTGGAGGGATTGTGCCTGGATCTATGGTATTAATAGGGGGAGAACCGGGAATTGGTAAATCAACACTTGCATTGCAACTTGCTTTAACCATCAGCGGAAAAGTTACACTTTACATCAGTGGAGAAGAAAGCGAACAACAAATACACTACAGGGCCAAACGTTTAAAACATATTACCGACCAATGTCTCATTCTTACAGAAACGAATGTTGAGGAAATCATTTTTCATATTGAACGTGTTAAACCTGATATTATAATTGTCGATTCAATCCAAACCCTGCAAAGTGAAACGTTGGAATCTTCGGCCGGTACGGTTACGCAAATCAGGGAATGCACAACCAAACTTCAGAAAAAAATAAAAACACTCAGCATCCCCACTTTTTTAATCGGACATATCAATAAAGAAGGAAACCTTGCCGGACCAAAAGTGTTGGAACATGTGGTTGATGTAGTACTTCAGTTTGAAGGAGATCAAAATCATTTCTACCGGCTTCTACGGGCATCAAAAAACAGGTTTGGCTCCACCTCTGAACTGGGTATTTTTGAAATGCAATCGGATGGTTTAAAAGAGGTTTTGAATCCATCAGAAGTACTTATCAATCAAATTGATGAAAGTTTAAGTGGGGTGGCCATTGCGGCTGCACTTGACGGTACAAGGCCTTTTTTAATTGAAGTACAATCGTTGGTTAGCACTGCTGCTTACGGAACACCACAGCGAACGTCCACCGGCTATGATGTGAAACGATTGAATATGCTGCTGGCGGTACTGGAAAAGAAAGCCGGATTCCGGTTATCTTCAAAAGATGTTTTTCTGAACATTGCTGGAGGAATTAAATTGACTGACCCGGCCATGGATCTTCCTATCATTATGGCTATTCTTTCCTCAAATTTTGATTTCCCCATTCGGAAAGATTTTTGCTTTTGTGCAGAAATCGGCCTTTCCGGAGAAATACGTCCGGTAATACATGCCGAACAACGCATAAAAGAAGCAGATAAACTGGGGTTTAAAAAAATATTTATTGCCAACGGAAATTACAAAAGCATTTCACACCTTAAAACCAGTTGTGAGATTAAAACTTTTAGCAGGATTGAAGACCTTGTTAAAAAAATATTTACCCAAAGATAAATCTTAAGATTTAATAGCCGGTTAACCCATAATCTCCCCGACCCTGCGGTGTCTGGTAATCATCAGGAACATAATCGTCACAGTTAACCTGAACATTTAAATTTTCGGGTACTTCAAACTGATCTTCCGGTGTTACCTCCAATTCTTGATCATCATATACTTTTTGCATAAACTGGGCCCAAATCGGCATTGCCATGTATGCTCCCTGACCAATATGATTATTATCAAACCGGATTGAACGTTCTTCACCTCCCACCCAAATTCCTGTAACAAGATTGGGTACAATTCCGATAAACCAGCCATCGGAATTGTTTTGGGTTGTACCTGTTTTCCCGGCAATTTCGGAAGTGAACTGATACCGCGCTCTCAATCCAACAGCAGTACCTCTGTTAACGGTTTCCTGCATCGCATTGACCATCAAATATGCCGCCTGTTCATTGATGGCTTCTTCAACCTGTGGCTGAAATGTTGAAAGTACATTTCCATTTTTATCTTCAATTCGGGTAACAAAAATGGGTTTAATATGCACGCCTTTGTTTGCAAACGTACTAAACGCACTTACCATTTCATAAACCGACACATCAGAAACACCATAAATCATGGAATAAACCGGATCCAACGGACTTTCGATGCCCAGCTTATAGGCCATATCCACAATAGATTGTGGTGTAAAGTTTTTTAAAAGCCAGGCTGAAATTAAATTTTCAGACTTTGCCAATCCCCATTTTAAAGTTTGCTCTGTTCCAATATATTTGCCTCCTGTTGTCCGTGGTGACCAGGTAGAATCTTTATCGGGAAAAACCTGAGGGGTGACAGGTACTTTCCGGCAGGGAGAATAACCCTCCTGCCATGCCAGAACATAAAGAAACGGTTTAAATGTTGAGCCTGCCTGTCTTTTTCCAATGGTAACATGATTATAATTAAAATGCCTTAAATCGGTACCTCCTACAAAAGTTTTTACAAAACCTGTTTTCGGATCAGCAGACATCATTCCAGCTCTTAAGAAGTGTTTGTAATAAAGGATTGAATCCCAAGGGGTCATTACTGTATCAACCTCTCCTTGCCAGGTAAACACCTGCATTTCCGTGGGTGTATTAAAAGATTTTTTTATGGAATCCATTGATACACCTGCAGCACGCAATATCCGGTAACGTTCTGAACGCCTCATGGAGACATCCATGATTTCCTGAATTTCTTTATTGGTTAAATCTCTTGAAAACGGAGCATCACGTCTCCCTTTTTTCTCTTCGTTAAATGCCGGCTGCAAAAATTCGCTCAAGTGTGTGTGTACGGCCTCTTCAGCATATTTTTGCATCTTGTAATTGATGGTAGTATATATTCTCAACCCATCATTATACAGGTTATAGGTGCTGCCATCAGGCTTGAGATTTTTGTTGCACCACCCAAAAAGTGGATCTGTAGCCCAATCCAAGGAATCATCTTTATAGCTCATGTACGAATTGT
>JBEPYD010000466.1:0-3788 GCA_041641575.1 Bacteroidales bacterium | reverse complement strand
AAATTACTACGAGTATCATGTCAACAATTAATATGTGTAACCTTCGCGCACCCTTTAATTCCCTAAAGGGATCGACCCACGAGGGTTGGCATTCCCCATTAGGGGTTGGGGGTAGATGTGGTAAGGGGATATTTTATAATTGACCTGAGAATAGATTTTTCACCGAATTATATTTTGCATGTATCTACAAATGATTGAAAGCATATAATGTTCGAAAATTAAACGCAGAAGATGAGAGAGATTTTGGTTACTGAAAAGCTCTATGGAAGAAGCGATGAGATTTTGCTGTTGAACGATTCGTTTGAAAGAATAACAAAAGGAGCAGGTGAAATTATAACCATACCCGGACATTCAGGAGTAGGAAAATCTTCCCTGGTGATGGAACTTTATGAACCGGTAAAAAATGGAAATGGTTTTTTTGTTAGCGGAAAATTTGAACAATACCAGCAAAATATCCCTTATTTTGCCTTCAGACAGGCATTATCAGAAATATTTCTTAAATTAATTAACGAGGAAGAAACTCTTCGTGACCGCTACAAAGAAGAAATAATACAGTCATTGGGCAACCAGGGTCAGGTTTTGGTTGACCTGGTACCACAATTTGAGCAATTTATTGGCGAACAACCGACGCTTGGAGAGATAAGCCCGCAGGAAGCCAGACACCGCTTCACTGAGGTTATACAAAATTTTTTATTTGTCATTTGCAAGCCTGAACATCCGCTGGTATTATTTCTTGACGACTGGCAGTGGGCAGATATAGCATCAATTGAGCTATTGAGGCAATTAAGAATTGGCCGCACCTTAAAATACGTTTTAATGGTAGTAGCATACAGAGATAATGAAGTGGATAAAGGACATCTGCTGCCTCCTACCCTTGATGAGCTTAAAGCCAATAATGTGCAGGTAAATGAAATAAAAATCAGTAACATTTCTAAAAATAATATTCATCACCTGTTGGAAGATACATTAACACCTGGTGTACAGGAAATAGAAAATCTGTCGGACAGAGTCCATGAAATAACCTCAGGTAACCCTTTCTTTATCAAGTCTCTGATAGATTATCTTGCCGAATTTGAGATGTTACACTTTAATGAAACAAAGAATCAATGGAATTGGACCCTCACAGGGAAAAATAATGAACTTACAAAAAATGTAGTAGAACTATTTATTGAAAAATTCAGAAATTTTACTGAACATGAAAGGAAATTAATCTCCCGGGCAGCTTGTCTTGGCAATCGTTTTAATATAAACTCACTGGCAATGCTTACCGATACAGATGCCGATGCATGTAAAAAGCGCCTAACCACTGCACCACTTAATTCCATTGTAAAACCTTTTGAGGAAAAAAATGTGCAACATAAATCTTCAAGTGGAAATGGATCTGCAACTTTTATTTTTATACACGACAGGATGCAACAAGCGGCCTTTTTACTTATACCTCCGGGGGAACTGCCAAACCTCCTATTGAGCATTGGACGTATTTTGCGCCACCACCTTTCAGGTGAAGAACTTAACGAAAGGATATTTGAGGTGGTAAACCATTTAAATTATGATTATCAGCAAATTAAAGATGAGCAAGAGCAGTTATCACTAATAGAATTAAACCTGCAGGCTGCCCGAAAAGCATATAAAGCAATTGCTTACAATACAGCGTTAAAGTATTACAGAATGTCTGATATGATAATCCAACACAATAATTTACAAAATAAATTATGGAACAATCATCGTGGGTTAATGATGGATTATTGCAAAGAAAGCGCCCAAATTGAATTTCTTGAGGGTGAAGTAGAAACCGGGGAGGCGTTTATTCAACAGGCCATTGACAATGCTTCTAATACCATTGAAAAAGCAGAAGTGTATAACATATTAATCATACAATACACGCTGCAGGCCCGTTATGAAGAAGCGATTGAAGCAGGCAGCCAGGCACTGAATGAATTGGGTATTCACCTGCCGGATCATAACTTTGAACATGCACGGGATATTGAAATTGCCCGGGTTCGTGCGCTTATGGCAGGCAAAGAGATAGCTTCCCTTGTGCATTTGCCAACGATGACTGATCCCGGTATGCTTGTTGCAAGCCGAATACTTATTACTATGGGGCCTCCATGTTATCGCTCTCACCAAAAATTATGGAGTGTTATTGTCCCCATTGTAGTTGGATTAACATTAAAACATGGCAATATACCCCAGATAGGCTATAGCCATACTGCTTTTGGTGGTCTTTTGGCATGGGTGCAGGATGATTATCAAACTGCAAAAGAATTCGGAAACCTTGCTACAGAATTGATGCGTACAAAATTTCACTCACCTACTGAACAAAGTGTATTTTACCTGATGAGAGGAAGTTCTATCCAACATTGGTTCAAACATTTGAGTTTTTCCAGTCAGGATTATACCGATGCCTATAACATAGGTCTTCGCTCAGGAAATCTGCAATATGCCGCATATGCCTTTGGCCATAACATGTATTGCAGGTTTTACCAGGGAATAGAATTACAAAACCTGATAAAAGAAACCCAACGCGCGCTTGAATTTAGCAAATCAAGGCATAACCAGTGGGCAATTGATCTTTTTGAAGGTGGGTTGCATGTAATGCACTCAATCACTTCAACCTGTGAATTTCAGATTGAAGAGGAAGTTGAGGAAAAATACCTTTTAGGCGTTAAAAAACATCGGAACATACAGGTAACATGTATTTATAAAGTACTAAAAACTTTTTCATTAATTATTAAGGGCGACCTGAACGCAGCTTTAAAAGAAAATGAAGATGCTGCTCCTATTATATATTCAGTAGGTACACAAGGCTTATTACCCTGGGCTGAGCACGTATTTGCAAGATTTATTATCCTTTCACAATTGATAACTGATGCAGAAAGTGAGAAAAAAGAACAATGGCAGGATGAGTTGCATCAAATTCTATCGAAATTAAAAATTTGGGCAACCTACTGCCCGGAAAACTACAAGCATAAGTACATGCTTGCATGTGCTGAAATAGCGCGCATTGAACTTGAGTATAAAGCAGCATTCCAACTATACGAGGAAGCTTTAGAAGCTGCCCGTGTTGGGAATTTTATACAATGGGAGGCATTTATAAACGAACGTATTTATCACCTTTGGCACTCCTTTGATAATGCCCATTTGGCATTTCAGTACTGGAAACAGGCATACATTGGTTATAAACACTGGGGTGCAGTAGCTAAGGTAAAAGAAATGGAAGAAGGATACATGCATTACCTGCTGGAGCGTCTTCCGGAAAAAGTTTTAGAATCCGAAGAACTACCTGATAATAACAGCATTAAAAAATGGCTGATTGAAAACCAATTAAAATACCTGGAAAGATTTAGCCAGCAGGCGCTGGAATCGAAATTAAACCGCGAAGCAATAAATAAAGTTGACGAGCTTGCCCTGGCCACCAAGCGGTTACGTTCAGAAATTTCTATCAGAAAAGAGACTGAGGAAAAGGTAAAAGAACAAAACAAGGAGTTGCAAAGGATCAATACCGAAAAGGATAAGTTTTTCTCTATCATTGCCCACGACCTGAAAAGCCCTTTTAGTGCCATTTTGGGGTTAAGCAGAATGCTGGTTGAGCGTATAAAAGAAAAAAAGCTTGAAAAAATAGAAATGCATGCTGAAATTATTCAGCAATCATCCAATAAAGCTCTGGAATTGTTGAAAAATTTAATGGAATGGTCCCGATCCCAAACCGGGAGAATGGTTTTCAGTCCTACAAAATTTGATCTTACAAGTTTGATTGATGAAATGGATTCTCTGTACGGCACGATAGC
>JBEPYD010000465.1:0-3795 GCA_041641575.1 Bacteroidales bacterium | reverse complement strand
TTGTAAATTTTAATTGAAATCTAATTGCCGAATTTATGACTGAGATTTCATTAAAAAATATTCACGGCTACACCGTTTTCAGGTGAGATTCAAAAAGTATCTGACCAATTCTTTCTGAACATCCAGATAAAGAGTTTTTAGATTGAGCAAATCTGGATCATTAAATTGGTTTTGATTTTCAAAATGATTTATGGCCTGCGCCTGGATGTTGTTTATTGAGGCCTCTTAAATTCCAATTCCACTATGTAACCAGGCTGTTCTTTTGTATCCACATCATAATCAGTAAAAGTGGCTCTCATACTGAAGTTTTCAAAGTTTTCATCAAATTGTGCTATTTCTATAGGAATAAAATATTGATCAGGCATTGGCGTATGATTTTTCTGACAATAACTAAGTTCTCCTAAAAAAGTGCTGCTATCCGTCATTTCTCTAATTTGAAGTATATGACCATTACCACAGTTAAGATTATCCGTTCCAAATTTTCCTAATGAAGAATTTATCAGTCCATTGATCACTGAGTCCAAAGATGAAGTATAACTATAATCTTCATTTAGAGTGAAAGATGAAATCCATTGACTATTATCATCCATTTTGCCTTTTACACTCCAATTACCTGTCAGGTGCTTGTGCAAACTTACGGGTGAAAAGTTCATTGTATATCTTTCTATTTCGGTTATACTTTTATTATCCGATGTAACTTTACATGAAATTGTATATGTGCCGGAATTAACCGGAAGCCAGGTCATCTTATTGCTGGAAGTATTGATATAATCAATTTGATTTCCTTCATCATCTATTATTTGCCAATCATAATTCTCTGCGTTTACTTTTTCTCCGTCAATTTCTACATCAACAATCATTTCGTGAACAACTGTATCAAACATGTGCGGTAATTCAGGAGAAGAGAACATTTTAGGATTTGTTATGTGAACTTCTTTTTCACATGCAAATAAGATTGTAAAAACAATCATTGTAGCAATAAATTTAAATACTTTCATTTTAATTATGATTTATAGTATGTATTTGTTTTCACTTACTGTAATTAAAAATGCACCCAACGTTCTTCGATATAGCGTCTGCACCAGCCGCTGTTTTGCAATACCAAAATACGAAAAGCTTCTGATATATCAAAATGAAATTCTAACATTGCCTACAAAAAAGGTTTCTTAGTGATTACGGACTGCAATAAAATTGTAAAACTTCAAACGTTTAGTCCTAAAAAAACCAGCTCCGACTTGCTTCATAAGCATATAAACCGGGGTTTGAAAGAGAATTTCTTCATTGGAATTCAACGTAATGATATAAAAACAGGGGAAATTATTTTTCTCTTTTTGGATTTAAAAGTTCACAGATCATGAATTCAAACTCCCTTTATCATCAATGGAAAGACTTTCATAAACAATTTCAATCGTTTCTACAGCAATTTCGTTTGTATTTGCCCTGAGGTCTGATGAAGTAATCTTTGTGAGCCAGGCGTGCTCCAACACCCAGGTCATGTGAGGTACTTCTGCCTCATCCAGGAGCTTAATCCTAACTGTTGTTCTGTCAATCGTATTCATTTTAACCTGGCTATACCATTCCCAAAAGTAATCGTCATCTTTGAATATGCCTTTTTTCATAGTTACGCTACCAGATTTCACCAGCCCTGGCATTTTAGCTGTATTAAACCGGGGGGCATTCCCGGCACGATATTCAATTATTTGCGATTCAAAATCTAATCCTGAAACTTCCTGGAAACATGCTTCCGCTATGTCAGTACCAGTGCCAAATTCAACTGCAAAATAAAATTTGGGCACCGGCCACATATTATCCTGGGAATTTTGTTCTTCTGCTGCCATGGTTATACTGATTTAGAGGTTTGATATTTTAATTGATATACTTTTTGATCCATGCATAATACAGACATCAGTGACTAAATGATGACAGGGAATATTTTAAAACAAATTGCCCAATAAAAACAGTGCGTATAATTACTTAATGCTTTTTTTTCAAATAGTTGAGCAGTACTTTTATTTTTTGCACTGTCTTACAAATACCACGGGTTCCGATTGTAAATTAATTTTTACCGCAGATATTTTCCCATCATCATCAGTTGAAAAATTTAAAGCAAATTCCGGATTCATCACTTGCGGGATTTCATCAATTTGTTTCATTATAAAAATATTATAGAAATTATGTTGTAACCTGAATTTAAATGCAGGAAAGACTGCAAATAAAGCGTTATTTTCCTGAATTATTTCCAGAGTTCCATATCCTTTATTGGAATACTTACCGCAAAAATCTGATAATTTATGCGTGGGTGCTTTATCTATATTAAGTTCACTAATTTTCTTGTCAATTGCGTTAATGTCATTAACAACAACAGGATATTCATCCAAATTGGTTTTTGGCAAATCCAACATTCTGTTCGTAATCACATCTGCTACAATGTAGGGCAAAAGAGAGTTTTGCTGATTTATTAAAACAACAATTCCCAATTTGTCATAAGGATACATTACCAATTGTGAACTAAAGCCCGAGGTATTTCCTCCGTGATTAACTTTATAATGTCCTTTGAAAGATTGCACGCGCCAACCAAAACCATCTCCAAATAAGTAAACACTGGAATCAGCTCCATCCTGTGGCATGATGTTGTGAATGTTTGTTGCATTTTTAACATAGTTTTCCGGAAGCACCTGCGCTTGATTAAATTTACCATTGTTTAACCAGGTTAGCATCCAATTAGCCATATCATTAGAAGTGCTTTTAATTGCTCCTGCCGGACTGTAAGAATAATAATCTTCAAAAAGCACTTTTTCAATATTTCCACTTAACATTCCATAACCATAAGAATAATTGTTTGTGCTTTTCATCTCTTGTAAACGCGTAAACGAATTATTCATATTTAATGGACTAAATATGTTTGTTCTGATATTTTTATCCCAACTTTCGTTGGTTACCTCTTCAACGATAGTTCCTGCGATGGTATAGCCCATATTGCTATACATCCAACTGTCATTAACAATTCCGTTTGGTTTGAGGTATTTCAATCGATTAATCGTTTTTTGCCTGTCATTCTCGGGAAATAATATAAGTGAACCATCAAGATTTCCTAACCCGCTTTTATGTGATAACAAATCTTCGATTGTAATTAAATCGTTCATTTTGTCATTATAGAATTGAAGGTTAGAAATATAAAAAGATGGTTTTTCTTTCAATGAAATTTCACCTTTTGACTCCAGGATTCCCAAAAGCGACGCTGTAAAAGCCTTTGTTAAAGAACCAATTGGAAAAACCGTATGAGTGGTTACGGGTAATTTCTCTGTTAAATTTCGATAACCAAATCCTTTGGAATAAATTACTTTATCATTTTTTACAATTGCAACAGATAGTCCAACTGCTTTATACAATGTGATTAATGTTTCAATTTCCTGGTCAATTCCTTTCAGGCGATTTTCATCTTGCTGCCCATAACCCAGATTGGGAATCAATAATAAGAAAAATAATAGCGTTGATTTTTTCATCTAATTAATTTGTTTTTCGAGGCTGCTTAAAACTAAGGCCCATCAGGCAGAGCAAGGTGCGAAAATAAATTGTCACTCAACGCTCTTATTATTTTTCATGATCGCTTGGTGTAAATAAGATTAACACAGCTATAATTATCAATGCAAAAATCTATTTCATATTTTTGTTTATATAGCTTGATGCCTACTCATTGTGCTTTCGTTATCAATTTACCTTTTGGTTCAATGGTTGGATTTTTTCAGTTCTAAACGTATCTGTGTCTGTACCCGATTGATTGTACGTGATTGGGTG
>JBEPYD010000464.1:0-3797 GCA_041641575.1 Bacteroidales bacterium | reverse complement strand
ATATTAAGGAACAGTTATATAATCAAACACACGCATTAACTGAAAACATGCGGAAACGCGGCGGGGGAATAAAAGATATTTCACTTAATGAAGTTCATCTGAAAGATCATTCCGTATGGAAGCTCAATGTTTCATTTCTCACAGGAGACTCCATGGGGGCAAACTTCATTAATACCTGCCTGGAGAAAATGGCTTCTTCTCTGCTGGAGATTCCCCAGCTTCTTGATTCCTTTAAAGATGAGGAATTAACTGTAATAATGGCAATTTTGTCCAATTACGTGCCGGAATGTATCGTGGAAGCTTCTGTTTCCTGTCCTGTAAATGCCCTCAGGCCCATTGCAGGAAATTTATCAGCATCTGAATTTGCTGAAAAATTTAAGCTCGCAGTTGATATTTCGCGCCAGGATGTAAGCCGGGCAGTTACCCACAACAAAGGTATCATGAATGGTATTGATGCTGTTGTACTTGCCACAGGGAATGATTTCCGGGCCATTGAAGCCGGTATTCATGCTTATGCCGCTAAAGATGGAACTTATCGCGGACTGTCAGAGGCCGTCATTGAAAATAATATTTTTACATACAAATTAACGGTTCCATTATCCATAGGAACAGTTGGAGGACTTACATCTTTGCATAAACTTGCTGCAGAATCACTACATATTTTAGGTAACCCCGATGCTGAAGAACTTATGCAAATTACCGCGGCAGCAGGCCTGGCCAACAACTTTTCTGCCGTAAAAGCACTTACTACCAGCGGTATACAAGCAGGACATATGAAAATGCACCTGACAAACATATTGCTGTCACTGAATGCCTCTCCCGATGAAATCAAAACAGCAAAGAAATACTTCAACACAGATACTATATCCTTCAGCAAAGTATCCGATTATTTAACAAAACTCAGAGCAAATCATTAACATGACAAAAACCTATTACAGCCATGGAAAATTCTTGCTATCAGGTGAATACCTGGTACTAAAGGGTGCCAAAGCCTTAGCCCTCCCATTAAAGCTCGGACAAAGCCTTAAAGTCAGTACCAGTCCCGCCAGTCGCACTATAGTTTCATGGAATGCCTTTGATGAAAAGAATCAGAAATGGTTCTCTTCAGAGTACACAGGTCAAAAACTGCTATTTGACGGCCTATGCAATGATAAACTAATAATTCGGTTAAGAAGAATCTTAGTTGAAGCTAAAAAGTTAAATCCGGCTTTCCTTATAGATAAAATGAAGTTTGAAGTGGAAACATACCTTGAATTTAACCGTGATTGGGGAATGGGCAGCAGTTCAACCCTTGTGGCAAATATTGCCCAATGGGCACAGGTAAATCCATACCAATTACTGGCAAATAGTTTTGGCGGATCAGGTTATGATGTTGCCTGTGCCCTGAATAATTCTGCCCTGTTTTTTCAACTTACAAATGAGGTTGCAACACCTATTATAACTCCTGCAAATTTTAATCCCCCATTTTACGATCAGCTGTATTTTGTCTATACTGGAAAGAAAATGAATTCACGTGAAAGCATAGCTGCTTTTAAGGAAAAAGATAATATTCTGCCTGGTGATTTATACCAAATCAGTAATCTTTCAGATGAAATTGCGTCTGCAGCAAATCTTGAGGATTTTATCCGGGTAATTCAGGAACATGAAGATTTTCTGGCATTAAAGCTGGACTTACCCACGGCTAAGGAAGCCTTGTTTCCTAAAGTACAGGGGACTGCAAAATGGCTGGGTGCATGGGGAGGTGATTTTGTATTGTATATATCTCAATTACCGGAAGCAGAAACAAAAACTTTGTTGTTAAAAGAAGGTTTCGAAACATTTTCCAAGTATAAAGATGTGGTTCTAAATCAGGAATTATCAGCTAAACTGAAATAGTATTGAACAAAAAACAAACAGAACAGGAAGGATGCATTGGATGGGAATGTCCCTCAAATATTGCGCTTGTAAAATACTGGGGGAAATTTGGCATCCAATTACCAAAAAATCCATCTTTGAGTTTTACACTTAAAAACAGTAAAACCCATACCCTGCTACATTATAAAAAACATCAAAAAAAAACATTTAGCCTAACTGTGTTTCTGGAGGGTCAGCCTGCAATTGAATTTGAAAAGCGCATCAGCCGCTATTTTGAACTGTTGCAGGAACACCTGCCTTTTATCAACAACTATGCGTATACCATAGAAACCTCAAATACATTCCCCCATTCTGCTGGAATAGCCTCATCTGCATCCGGAATGGGGGCACTGGCCCTGGCCTTATGCACCCTGGAAGAAGTAATTACCTCCAAAGAAAAATCACGAACAGAATTTTTTGAAAAAGCTTCGTTCCTGGCCAGGTTGGGTTCCGGCAGCGCTGCACGCTCAGTATTTGGCGGCTTTACCATTTGGGGGGAAACAGATGGTGTCGGAAAATATAATAATGTGTATGCTCTGCCCCTTTCAACGCCTGTTGATCCAATATTTTATACTTTGCAGGATGCTGTACTAATCGTAGATCCGGGCATAAAACCGGTAAGTAGTTCTGCCGGTCATGCGCTTATGCATAACCACCCTTATGCCCAGGGCCGCATTAAACAGGCAAATGATAATACCCAAATCTTGATTGAGGCCCTGAAAAATGGTAACCAAGAAGCATTTACTGAAATTGTGGAACAGGAAGCATTATCCTTACATGCCCTGATGATGAGCTCAGAAAAAAGTTTTATGCTCCTGAAACCTGCTACCCTGCAAATTTTAAATTCTATTCGGAATTTCAGGGACAAAACCGGTATATTCGTCTGTTTTACCATTGATGCAGGCCCAAACGTTCATATGCTTTACCTGGAAAAAGACCGGAATGTAATCCTGCCATGGCTTAAAGAAGAATTGCTTCCTCACTGCCATCAAAGCAAATGGATTGACGATGCCATTGGCGAAGGACCTGTAAAATCAGCCTAATGGAGCATTTCGCAAGTCATAGAAGCTACCCGGCCAAACTTCTTCTTTTTGGAGAGTATACACTCATGAACCATTCCCATGCACTTTGTATACCGGTGAACGAATGGTCGGGTAAATTTGAAAAATATAATTCAACAAGGCATAATGCTGAGATGCATCTGCATTCGATTGAAGCTATCAATCCCTTTGTTGAATATCTCAAATTACATTCGTTTAAAAGCAATTGGCCGTTTTCAATTAATTTCGATCATTTAGAAGCACATTTAAATCAGGGCATATTTTTCAATTCATCCATTAAAACCGGTTATGGACTGGGCAGCTCTGGCGCACTTGTAGCTGCTTTTTATGATAACTACTGTGAAAGCATCAATATTGAGAAACCTGAGCTTAAGCAATTAATCAGGCACCTCAGCCTTCTTGAATCTTACTTTCACGGATCAAGTTCCGGTTTAGACCCCCTGTGTTCATACCTGAACACTCCTTTATTTGTAGATAGCAAAGGCGGGGTAGAAAGAACTACCCTGCGAGATTTTGATTCAGAGGTAGCTGTTTTTCTCATTGACAGCCATCAAAAAAGAAAGACAGCACCTTTGGTAGCTACTTATAAAGAAAAATCTATCCTGCCTGAGTTTCAAAGTATTTTAGACGCAGAAGTTCTGCCTTTGAATAATGCCTGTATCAAACACTTTATTAGGGGAAATGCGCAGGGCTTTTTAACTTCTGTTGCTTCACTTTCGCGGCTGCAGTTAAAACATTTTACGTATGCCATACCCGAAAGCATTCTTCCCCTCTGGAAAAATGGTATAGATCGCAATATTTTATATATGAAATTGTGTGGTGCCGGCGGTGGCGGATATTTCC
>JBEPYD010000463.1:0-3809 GCA_041641575.1 Bacteroidales bacterium | reverse complement strand
GTATCTGTGAGCACGGAATCAGGATAAATACCAGTCAATTCTGCTTTCCAAAGCTGATTTTCAAAATCAGTGGCTTCAATTTCCACATTAATATCATTGCCATAAATAAAGGACTGGTTCCGAAAAGGGTAAATGGCGCTGATGTTTGGAAATGCATTTTTATTCACAAATGATAACGCTATGGTATCTGTAAAAAAGGTATATCCATTCTTTGCGGTAACTTTTGCATGAATATTTCTGGTTCCGGAAAATGTATTGATGAGTTCATACTGAAAGGAAGCAGCCGTATCCCTGTGCTGCATGAGCAAATCTTCAAAAAACTCTACTTTTGCTATTGCCTCCGGATTGCCCGAGCTGAATTTTAATAACGCCGGCTGGTAAACATTAAATTCATTGTCATCCACGGATAATGAGCCTTCCGGAATTGCGGAAGTGATGAGTTCTGTGCCGTAGGTGGCTTCAACCTGTTCATCGCCAATAACCAGGGTGTCAACAAAAACACTATCACCCATTCTTAAGGTAATTTTGTGGGTTCCTTTAAAAGCATTTAAAGAGATACTTCCGGAAGCATCGGTAATTAGAATGGTATCATTGCTCCACTTTCCGTGTACCAGATCCAGCCATGCATGACCACTGGGTTTAATGTCCCAGTTATCTTCAAAAATGGGTCCGTTGTTGCGCCATTGAACACCATCCCAGGCTCCCCAAATGGTAAATCCGTACATTTGTGGCTCAGAAAAAACAGCGTACATTACCCTTTCCATATCATCATAAGATTTCCCAACCATATCAAACTCTGTTACAGCCATTGATAAACCCAGCGGTTTTACCTGGTTTATTCTTTTTTTCAATTCATCATAAAATGGCATGGTAGACCAAAAGTGTCCCTGCATTCCCACTCTGTCAACTGGTGCGCCATCGGCGATCATTTTTTCAACATATTCGATATAGATCTGGTAAAAATTATTGCCGGACTGAAATAAATCAAATTCATTTACAACCAGATCCACATCTGGTGCAGCATCTTTGGCCCATTTGTACCACATGCTGTGCTCCAGAGCCGGGTCAGGGACATTTAACATTCCCTTTACAATCGCCTGCTCATGCACCAGTTCATTTACTACATCCATTTCATAAATTTTATCTGAAAGGGTAGACATATTATTATAAATATGTGCCTTAACGGTGCTTCTGATAATGGCAGTATCTGTTTGTCCAATTAAGATATCAGGAACGGCATTAAAACGTTCACTTTCCCATACACAGGTATGCCCCTTATTCCAAATATTTTCACTTTCAAGCCATTCTATGGTACGCTGGTACATGGCTCTTTGTGGGGCATCAACCCATCCTTTCCATTTGCCGGCATTTTCGGGAGTTATGGAATTGAACAACCGCAAATGATTGAGGTAGGGAGAGCTAACATTAAAGGTCTTGCTGGTACCCAGCACTCTGGACACATAATTAATATTTACAGTAGAACCCCAGATGAATTTATGTTTTATCAGTTTTACATGTACGGATATATTCTCTGCCGGTTGGTCGGATTCGTCCGTTATTTTAATCACCATCGGGGATGTGCGGTATTTCAGAATCGAGTCCTCTGCTGCCTGTTTCCAGGTCTGCCCAAATAACGAACTCACAAAAAATGTGAGTAACAAATTAAAACATATTTTTTTTATCATAATTTATTTTTTTATAGCCAGCTACCTTAAACTTAGTTCCTCTAACGCCATGCCCACACCTTTGAGATTAGACAGGTGCATTTCAGAATATTTTCTGGCCAGGATAATTCCTTTTGCACCTCCTTTAAAAACAGCTTTCACATCCTCTTTGACACTTTCCGGGGTTCTTTTGGCATAAGGAGGGTTTTTCATGCCAAACCGTCGTGCAGGGATGTCAATATCAATAGCCGGCCATACATTCATCGGTGTTTCTTTCGCTCCCTCCATGGCTCTGACCGTTTCTTTATAAACAATTTCAGGAGGCAATCCGGTTTGGCGTATGGTTTCAAAATTTAAAGGCTGATATCCCATTATAGCTGAAATAAATGCAAGGGCTTCCTGGTGTGTCATGTCCCCGTAAATACTTTGAGTGGCATATCTTGTAAAGGTATGAAAACGCACACCACCCACATTTGTATACATCACAATTTTCATAAAATCAGAATACTTGCCAAGCTCCTGTAAATCCTGCCGTGCCCGGTAGTATGGATTATACATTCCTTTAAAACTTAATGCCCAACCCACAGGTAAATCCTTCTGAATATCTTTGGAGAAGGTATAAATCATCTTATAAGTATCACGGAGTATATCCACTGCTGTTTGATGCCAGGCCAAAATCTCAGGGTATTCCATGATAATTCGCTGAAATGTCACATAGTGCCCGTCTACCGGTTTGTTACCCTTTCTTATTTCCATAAGAAAGTCGATCAATTTAAGGTAACCTTCTTTTACTCTTTTAATATTAATGCCTTTTTTAGAAGCATATTCAATGGTGTGCTCGTCGAAGCTGGTTGGGTTTGGTTTGCCCATGGTACTTGAATGGCCAAATCCGAGGGTGTCAGATAACGGACCTGGGCGTTCCGTGCGCCATAACAATCCGTCGATTGGATACGAACGAATACAGTCTTCTGTAATAGCTTTTACAAAATTCCGATAATTTGGATTTATCAGGTTAACACTGCCGGTTTGGTTTCCATAAATATCATATTCACAAAGCTTATCCGAATGAGGCCGTTCTTTACCAAAGTTATCGGCGAAAAAAGCAATGACCTTCATGCCCCGTTTATGGGCTTCGGGAATTACTTCGGCAAGCACATCAAAATCACCCAACTCCGGTGCACGTGCATGTTCAGGCTTATAAATAGAATTTTTATAGTATTTATCATGCATGGTCGCATAGTATCCTCCTACAAAATCTTCATCGGGTACCTGCTTTCCGTGATCAGGGAATGGTTCACCGGGAATCTGACGGCCTGCCAGCCCGCGATTGTATGCATACACGGGTATAAAAAGGGTGTTCACCCCGGCAAGGTTCTGTACATTATCCAATACGGTTTTTACACCTTCGTCATAAAAGGAAACAGCACCAACCTGAATTCCAATCATTGGATTATGTAAATTGTCCTTTAACCCGCTTTTTGCATTCAAAAGCAGGGGGCTTACATATGCCGCGGCTGCGGTTGCAGCTGTATTTTTTATAAAAGACCTTCGTTTCACAATAAATTATTTGTCTTGCATGTCTTTGTTATTTAAAATTTCTCTGGAAAGTTGGTCATAATGTCCTGCGCCGGTTAGCTTAGACCAGATAAGGTAGAGTGAAAGCAAGCCGCTGTCCTCGTGTCCGGTAACCATTAGTCTGCCGTCTTTTGTAAAATCAATATATTCCACACGGGGAGCATCAATCTGCAATACCTCCTGCCAGGTTTCTGTGCTGTAAACGTAAATTACATCCCCATGCCCTCCGGCAAACAGGAAATTTCCCTCCGGATGATATTCCACTGCTTCTAATTTCTTAGGTACATCAAAAACCTTGATTTCCTCGGCTTCCGGGTAGGTGTATATTTTTAACTGGTTGGCAAAACCGGCAATGGCAAAAGATTTTTCATCCGGGTGAAGCCGCACACTTTTTGTGGATCTTTCCTGGGCTTTAAAATCAAACATCACTTCCCAGTTATTGGCAACATCCCATGATTTTACAAATCCTTCGCGTGGCGCATCTCTGTCTTCAGTATTCAGACGATTTCCGGCAGCTATTAGCTTTTTGCTGTCTTTGGTAAACTGGAGTGAGTTCACCGTACCACCTGC
>JBEPYD010000462.1:0-3810 GCA_041641575.1 Bacteroidales bacterium | reverse complement strand
GGCGATACCATTGGTTGTGAAAAATGCAAGGTTAATCTTTTTCAGGCCATTTTTTTTAACAACTATATGCTGATAAGTCAGTAAAGAAATAAACACCCCCACCCCAGTCCAGTGAAGGATGCCAAACGAACCTTTAATGGCTGCTGTAATAATAAAAACAGCTGTGAGTAAATGAATGGCTGAAGAAACAAGCATGGCACCTTTTTGCCCAAGAAAAACAGGCAAGGATTTCAACTTGTTGGATTTATCAAAGTCCTCATCCTGCAGGGCATACAAAACATCAAAACCACTTGCCCAAAACAGCACTACCAAGGAGTACATCAGGGGCAATAAATCAAATTTACCGCTCACGGCCAGGTAAGCTCCGATGGGTGCAAGAGAAAGCCCTATTCCCAGAACAAAATGACATAAAGCAGTAAACTTCTTTGTAAAACTATACCCTAAAATAACCAGTAAAGCAACCGGCGAAAGAAAAAAAGTAAGTGAATTGATAAACCATGTAGTGGCAATAAAAAGTAAGGAATTTGCTATCACAAATACCAGGGCATAGGCAGGTTTGATAACTCCTTTAGGGATTTCTCTTGATGCTGTTCTGGGATTTTTTTCATCAATTATCCTGTCGGTGTAGCGATTGAAAGCCATGGCAGCATTACGGGCAAAAACCATGCACAATAATACCAAACCTAATTTTACCCAGCTAAAAGGATAACCCTGATACTCAGTGGCAAGAAAAAAGCCTATAAGCGCAAAAGGCATGGCGAAAATGGTATGTGAAAACTTAATGAGCGAAAAATAGCCGGTAATTTCTTTATTCCACTTCATCTTTACGTCAAATTTTCAATGAATTTATTGATTTGCGAACTCCTGAACCCGGTTTTGGTGCATTGCACACTATTGGGGTACTAACAGCTATTTGTAGAGCTTTTAAAACGTGAATCATTCTCATTTAATATTTCGCCAGAAGCTTTTTATAAATTTCAAAGTCTTCGTCTCCAAACACAGCAAATATAATATTCTTTGGCTGATCAAAACGGCCCATGAATTCATTAGCTGTATCCAGCGCTATTTTTGCAGCATCTTCCTTTGGGAAATGATACACTCCTGTGCTAATGCAGGGAAAAGCAACCGATTTACACTCCTTATCCATGGCCAGTTCAAGACTTTTCCAGTAAGCCGATTTTAGCAATTCATGCTCCTGTCTGTTACCACCACTCCAAACAGGGCCCACTGCATGCACAACATACTTTGCCGGCAGATTAAATCCCTCTGTTATTTTAGCGTTTCCGGTTTTGCACCCGTTTAACTTTCTGCAGGCTTCCAACAATTCTGGTCCGGCAGCCCGGTGAATGGCACCATCAACTCCTCCGCCGCCAAGCAAGCTTTGATTGGCGGCATTTACAATAGCATCAACCTTTAGTTTTGTAATGTCACCGTGATGTATTTCAAGTCTGTCTTTGTACATAACTCATCACAATTTTAATCTTAGGTTTAATTATTGCCTTACCTGCGCCTTAAACGAATTTTCAAGTTGCCTTGATATGCTTTTCATAACTTTATCTATCTGTTTATCGGTAAGTGTTTTATTTTCATCCTGTAAGATAAAGCTCAGGGCATACGATTTTTTTCCCTGGGGCAGATTCTTTCCCCGGTAAACATCAAAAAGATCTACTTGTTTAAGCAAACGTTTTTCAGCCTTCATGGCTGAATCTTTCAATTGTTTGAATGAAATGTTTTCATCCAGTAGCAGCGACAAATCACGACGAACCTCAGGATATCTTGAGACTGGTTTAAAAGTTATTTCCGGATCATATTTTTCCATTAAACCATCCCACCTAATTTCGGCGGTAAATACTTCCTGCTCAATATCAAATCTTGCAAGCAGGTCAGGATGCACAGCACCAAAAGTAGCAAAAAGTTCACCTTTTTCATCTTTTACCTGCAAACCCTCTGAGAATATTTCGTTTTCCAACTCTTCCAGTATAAGTTCATCGAAAGAGAGCCCGACTTTATTTAAAACATTTTCCACCATACGCTTGAGATAAAAAAAGCCAGCCGGCTCAGTTTTTATTGCCCAGCTTTCTTTCTCCCTGTTTCCAGTTACTGTTAATGTTAAGCGTGTATCTTCAACATAGCGGGACAGCGCCTGTGGAGAGGATTTCTCTTCGTTTAATTTATAGCAATTGCCAATTTCGTATAACTTCAAATCACCATTACGTCTGTTTATATTGAAAATAACTGATTCGAGCGCTCCAAATATCAGTGTTTGTCGCATTACATTAAGGTCGTTACTCAGGGGATTCAGAATTTCCACAAGATTCTTTGATGGAAAAACTGATAAACCATCATAATAAGCCCCGCGGGTGAGCGAATTACACATTATTTCAGCAAAACCTGCTGAAGATAAATAGTTAGATATGGTTCGCGAAAGCTTTTCCCTGTCGGGTTTTGGCAAATAACTCAGCGTTGAATTAACATGAGTTGGAATTTCAATATTGTTGTATCCGTAAATACGCAACACTTCCTCAACAATATCGGCCTCACGTTGCACATCTACCCGGTAAGGAGGTACTGAGAGTTGCCAGTTATCTCCGGATTTCTCTTTTACTTCAATATCCAGCGAGCTTAGTATTTTTTCTACGCGCTCTTCAGGTATTGCTTTGCCGATGAGCCGGTTCATTCTGGTAAGTGAAAAATCAACAGAGAATGGATCTATTTTTTCCGGATAAGCATCTACAATTTCAGATGTAAAAGATCCACCCGCCAGTTCTTTTATAAGAAAAGCACAACGAAGCATGGCATAAATTACCATATTGGGATCTGTGCCACGCTCAAAACGAAATGATGCATCTGTATTTAACATATGCCGCTTTGCTGTTTTTCGTACTGCTACCGGATTAAAATATGCACTCTCAATAAAGATGTTTTTTGTTTCGTGGGTTACACCGGAATCCAAACCTCCAAAAATACCGGCAAGGGCCATGCCTTCTTCGGTATTGCATATGATTAAATCTTCAGCCGACAGCGTTCTTTCCTGTTCGTCAAGGGTAGTAAATTTAGTGCCTTCACCAAGGTTTTTTACAATAATCTTATGGCCTTTTATTTTTATTGCATCAAATGCATGCAGTGGCTGGCCTGTTTCATGCAACACATAATTTGTAGCGTCTACCACATTGTTGATCGGGTTTAAACCGATGGCTTTCAGCCTGGTTTTGAGCCACTCCGGTGAAGGCTTTACTTCAATCCCAGAAAGTGTAACACCTGCATATCGTTTGCAATCGACAGGATTCTCAATTTGCACATCGATGAATAGATCATTGTTATCTGGTTTATAGTCGGGCAATTGTGGCAAAGATGCCCTCACTGGTGCTGACTGATTTAAAAATGCAGCAATATCCCGTGCAACGCCAAAGTGTGATGATCCATCCACGCGATTTGGGGTAAGGCCAATTTCAAAAACATAATCGGTCTCGACTTGGTAATATTCACTTGCCGCCAATCCAACAGGCACATCTTCCGGAAGCACGATAATGCCTTCGTGCGAGGTACCTATGCCTATTTCATCTTCGGCACATATCATACCTTCAGAACGTTCTCCTCGAATTTTTGCTTTTTTTATCTCAAATGCTTCATCGCCATTATATAATTTTGCGCCAACTGTGGCGACAACTACTTTTTGCCCTTCTGCTACATTGGGTGCTCCACAAACAATATCCAGGGGCTCACCAGAACCAACATCCACGGTAGTAATGCTTAATTTATCAGCATTGGAGTGTTTGGCACAGGTTAAAATCTTACCGGTTACCAATCCTT
>JBEPYD010000461.1:2864-3827 GCA_041641575.1 Bacteroidales bacterium | reverse complement strand
CCCATTACACCTCGTGAACGGGATTATGTTTATGTGGGATCCTTTTATGCATTTGCCATGTGGATAGGGCTTGCTGTACCTGCCATTTTTCAATGGCTCGGTAAACGCATAGGGAATAAAGTAGCAATGCCTGTGGCAGGGTTGATCACTGTTTTGGCAGCTCCAGTACTTCTCGGAGCGCAAAACTGGGATGACCATAACCGTTCTGGAAGAACCATTGCCCGCGATCTGGGTTACAACTATCTGGGTTCTACGCGCCCAAATGCTATTTTATTTACATCGGCAGATAATGATACTTATCCGGCGTGGTACGTGCAGGAAGTTGAAGGCTTTCGCCGCGATGTAAGACAGGTGCTACAACCCTACTTATCGGCCAACTGGTATATTGAACAGCAACGCCGTGATATGCCGCACAGCAAAGGCCTGCCACTTTCGCTGGAAGAAGGCGATTTGCTGGGCGACAGGTTAAATTACATTCCTGTGGTGGAAAGAATTAAAGAACCACCTGTATTGGCAGAGATGATGCAATTTATAAAATCCGACGACCCCAGAACCAAGGTGACGACTTCACAGCGACAGCAACTGAATTTTGTTCCCTCTTCTACCTATCGTATTCCGGTAGATACCACAAAATTCCCGGGTGCACCCGCCTATATTGAGGCCAAAATAACCGGCCAGTATATTATGAAAGCAGACATCATACTATTGGATGTTCTGGCAAACAACAACTGGGAACGCCCCTTGTATGTTCAAAACCCTTCCGTGATGTCAAGTATTGGCCTGCAGGAATATTTGGTACCCGAAGGTATTGCCTTTCGGTTGACCCCTTATAAAAATACAGCAAATCAAGTCAAGGGAGACTATAATGCTGAATTATTTGGATCCGTCTTTCAATGGGGCAACATTCATGAACCCCAGGTTTACCCTGACTGGACTACACGTCGTACGTTAAGTCTTGTTCTT
>JBEPYD010000461.1:0-2854 GCA_041641575.1 Bacteroidales bacterium | reverse complement strand
GACCTTTACATGAAAATTGGGAATGAGAATGAAGCAAAAAGGATCTTTTCGCTATTGAAAGAAGAGCAGGAAAGCATGTTAACCTTTCTGGATACTGTGCAAAAATCGCTTAATTATAAAAGCACAAATGAATTGAGGATGGCCTTTTATACTTACCAGGAATTGCTAAGGGTAGCCAGAACGCATAATTTTGAAGAAGCAGATGATATGCAGGAAAAATTAAGCTTTTTCTCCTCACAATTCGCAGGATGACAGCGGCTAGTTCAAAAAACCTGAAAACAAACAAAAAAAGGCTGTTCAAGAAATATGAACAGCCTTTTTTAAATCTTTTTTCGGCGATTTAATTGTTACCACCGCAACCACAACCACCGCATTCACAGTTTTCTTCTTTTTCATTAACTACGGTAAGGTTGTTGTTTTCTTGTTCTTTATTCATGATGAGCGTGTTTTAAAGGTTAAAGTGCAAATTTAAAAATTATTTTTTATATAAAAGATCTTTTTGTCTTTTTTAATTTCCTTTTTTCACTTTTCGGGCTTTGGAAATTTTTCCTTATAAGATGTTTATAACTAAAAATAATTGACTAAATTTGCGCTCTATTTTAATAAAGATCCTGCGGATGTGGCGTAATTGGTAGCCGCGCTAGACTTAGGATCTAGTGCCTTCGGGCGTGGGGGTTCGAGTCCCTTCATCCGCACAAAAAACCGCTCTATCATGGTAATGCCAGCGATAAGGCGGTTTTTTACCCTTTGTTAACCACTCCTTACGGAATCAGGATAGAAACAAATTAATTAAGGTTCCTGCAGGGACGAATAGAGATAACAAGAGTAAATACCATAATCAATACAGGTTCGAATTCTCTCTTACAATCAAAGACGAAATTCTGCCCCATAAACTAAAGTAATACCTGATGAACATTACAAAAGAAAATAAAGATGATCTGAATGCTCAATTAACCATTAAAATTGAGAAAGATGATTATGAAGGCAAAGTTAATGACGTGCTTAAAGATTACCGCAAAAAGGCCAGCATTAAAGGCTTCAGACCGGGGAAAGTACCTGCAGGCCTTATTAAAAAGATGTATTACAAGCCGGTAATGGTTGAAGAAATAAATAAAATATTGTCAGAATCACTTTCCACATACATCAGGGATGAGAATCTTGACATTCTCGGAGAGCCACTTCCGGCAGAAGACAAACAAGAGGCAATAGACTGGGACAACCAGTCAGATTTTGAATTTATTTTTGATCTGGGTCTGGCCCCGGAAATCAATCCTGATCTTTCTGAAAAAGATGAAGTACCCTTTTACAAAATTACAGTTACCGACGAGCTTTTAAACAAATATAAAGATAGCTATCTGCAACAGGCCGGAAGTTACCAGGAAGCTGAAAAAGCTGAAGAAGAATCAATGGTTACAGGTGATTTGGTTCAGGTAGATGAAAATAATCAACCCATAGAGGATGGGGTAAATGTTCCTGAAACAAAGATTCTGGTTTCAAAAATTGCTGATGAAGAGGTGAAAAAAGCGTTTACCGGCGCCACTGCAGGTAAAGAAATCACCATGGATGTGAAAAAAGCTTTCACCAACGAAGCAGACCTGGCTGCCATGCTTAAAATTGAAAAAGAAGCACTTGAAACACTTGCACCAACAACTTTTCAATACACCATCACAAAAGTAGAAAACTTTAAAAACGCTGAACCTAACCAGGAGTTTTTTAACATGGTATATGGAGAAGGTGAAGTAAATTCTGAAGAGGAATTTACCGAAAGGCTTAAAAAAGATATTGCAATGAACATGGAGCAGGAATCAAAACAGCGGTTTGGTGTTGATGCAAAAAAATACCTGCTTAACAAGGTTAATGCCGAACTACCTGCCGACTTTCTAAAGCGTTGGTTAATGGAAACCAACGAAGAGGTTACCAAAGAACAACTGGAAAAAGAATATCCTGACGTACAGGAAGATTTAAAATGGCAACTCATCAAAAATAAAATTGCAAAAGAAAACGAAGTTGAAGTAAATGATGAGGAAATTGCTGAACGAGCTGGTCTTGTTGCCAGGCATCAGTTTATGCAATATGGTTTGGGTAACATTCCTGATGAGCACTTGCAAAGTTATGTGGCAAAATTACTCGAAAAACCTGAGGATAAACGCAGGTATTACGAGATGCTGAAAGAAGAAAAAGTACTCGCAAAAGTTAAAGATATCGTTAAATTAAACGAAAAAGAGGTTTCTAAAGAAGAATTTGATAAATTAGACTCCTGATTTAATCTACATTCCTTATGGACGAAAAAAACGATTTTTATAAATATGCAAAAGGACACAAAGGCATTAGCAGCCTCCGGATGCATGAATACACAAGTATCTATAACAGCTACATATCTCCTACCATTATTGAGGAACGCCAGCTGAACGTGGCCTCCATGGATGTTTTTTCACGTCTGATGATGGACAGGATCATTTTTTTGGGTCTTCCTATTGATGATTATGTAGCAAATATCATTCAGGCACAATTGCTTTATCTGGATTCATCTGATCCAAATAAAGACATTCAGATATACTTCAATTCTCCCGGCGGATCAGTGCATGCAGGCCTGGGTATTTACGATACCATGCAATGGATTGGTTCTGATGTTGCCACTATC
Source organism: Bacteroidales bacterium (assembly GCA_041641575.1). Lineage (GTDB taxonomy): Bacteria > Bacteroidota > Bacteroidia > Bacteroidales > JBEPYD01 > JBEPYD01. Next base: position 213 of record JBEPYD010000461.1, on the reverse strand, counting down.
TGTACAGGAATGGCTGCCAGTATGGGCGCCATATTGCTTACCGCTGGCACAAAAGGCAAGCGCTCTGCACTAAAGCATGCCAGGGTTATGATTCACCAACCCATGGGAGGTGTGCAGGGACAGGCTTCAGATATTGAAATTACAGCACGTGAAATTTTAAAGTTGAAAAAAGAGCTTTATCAAATCCTGGCTGACCATTCCGGAAACCCAATT
>JBEPYD010000460.1:0-3827 GCA_041641575.1 Bacteroidales bacterium | reverse complement strand
CATTTTCTTCGAAATACGACCTTCCCCAATCAGAAGAAAAAATGGATAGCATAGAAAAATTTAGCTTGTATAAACAAATTCAAGAAGAAATAAATTCTGAATATAGAGGATATCCCATTGCAAAAATAGTGGCGATTGACTTGCTGCTTAGGATTTATGTTGACAGAACTTTTACTTTAAAAACGTATATCTCTTTTATAATTAAACAAATAGCACCTCACTTTTTTACCACACTTGATTTAAACGGATTTGATAAGAATTCTTCATCAAAGACTTTGTTTTCGATGGGAATTTTTAAAAGGGATGACTATTACGAGATTTGGGAGTACGCCAAATCGCATGTCGATGAAAAGACCAGCTTTGACTTTTCAAAGCAGAAGTCAAAGTTCCGGTTTAATGTTAAAAATATTCAACGGGCCTGCACAATAATTAACCGTACGAAAAAAATAGGATTACTGGACAAGTGTTGGTTAGCTGCAAGGCTCACCTATTATTTTAATTTTATAGATGATTTAGAAAAACTGGACCCTATTGTTAAAAAATACTGTGCATTTAGCAGCGCTCACGACCACGAAACGATACTTACTTTATACTTTCAGAAAAAAGGTATACCTACATACAATCTGCAACATGGGATTTTTACGCTGTTTAAAAAGAGTATACCGTTAGACGCGATTCTGTATGAAAATTTTGTTTCTGATTATCAATTGTGTTGGGGACAGTCTACAAAAGATGAGTTGTTGAATTATGGGATTTCTGAAGATGCATTAATTGTAGCGGGATACCCTCGGAAAATTAACCGTCCGTCAATTCCCGGGAAACTGAATAAAAAAGAATGCCTCGTGTTGTTGGCAAGATTTTCCTATCACGAATCAAACCTTGAGTTGCTAAATTTATTAGAAAAATTGTCAGATGAATACGATACAAATTTTCATTTAAAACTGCATCCCTCACTTTTTGGAGCCAGGTTCTTTGTTCAATATGAAGAAATTTCGAAAAAAAATAGCTGGACAATTACACCAAACAATATAACACTTGATAAGCTGCTAAAGAACAAAAAATTTGGCTGGTCGATAGCAGTCAACACCACAGCGTACTATGAAGCGTATATTGAATACTTGCCGTGCTTGCGCTTTAACGACGGCAGTTTTGACAATATGGTTGATGTGTTAGATGATAAATTTGGGAGTTTTGAAGAATTGAAGAAAAACTACCAGGCAATACCTTTTGATGATTCAGACGCACTAAAAGATTATTTTAATGACGCAGATAACAAGTTAGATTATGCAATAGGTATAAATACGAATAAATATCGTCACCTGAGGGTTAAGTTGCCTGGAATAAACAAACAGTCGCCAGTCACAGTCCATTCAAACAAGCAAGTAAATAGCAGCACTCACCAGTAAAGCTAATCCACACAAGCCCGCCAAAGAATTTAAAATTAATTGATTAATGAAAGTATCAGCGATAATTCAAGCCAGAATGGGAAGCTCCCGTTTAAGAGGAAAATCATTAACTCCTGTTGCCGGATTACCTCTTCTTTACCGGGTAACCAAATCAGTGAAAGAATTAACTTTTATTGATGAAATTATCATAGCAACCACTGATTTACCTGAAGATGACTTAATTGAACTTTCGGCATTAAACTGGGGAGTGAAAGTGTACAGAGGATCTTCTTTTAATTTGTTGGAGCGGTTTTACAACGCTTCTTTACACCTGGCTGAGAAAGATACAATTGTAAGATTCACAGCAGACAATCCGTTGAATAATTCAAAAGCAAATGTTGAAGCTTTTGAAATACATAAAAATGGCAATTACGACTATACACATATTGATGGTTTAAGTCATATTGTTGCTGAATTTATTAAAGTACGTGCAATCAGAGAAGTATTTAAAAATTATAATCCCAATCATTTTGACAAAGAACATGTAACGCCTTTTTTCAGAAAAAGAAAAGACTTATTTAAAGTAAAAACATTACCCTCTGATTTTTATTCTTTAAGGCCGGATTTAGATCCTTATCTAACTGTCGATGAAATTGAAGAACTTCGAAGAATGGAGACTTTAATTTATGAGAATGAGACGGATACAAAAGGGACCGATTTTGAAAAAATCTATAAATGGCTGGACTCCAAAATCTATAATGAAGTCAAAAAAAATGGCAAGGCAACAATAAAATTAGCCGGAACCCCAGTGGGTGAAGAATTTCCAACATATATAGTTGCGGAAATTGGTCAAAATCACAATGGGAGTGTTGAAATTGCCAGGAAACTAATTAGTAATGCGGTTAGATGTGGTGCAAATGCTGTTAAATTTCAAAAGAGAGACATCAAATGTGAATTGACCAGGGAGGCTTACAATAAGCCCTACGATAACCCAAATTCTTTTGGAGAAACCTATGGTAAACACAGGGAATTTTTGGAATTAAATGAGGAGCAACATCTTGAACTCAAAGAATATGCAAATTCTTTAGATATCACATATTTTTGTACGCCTTGTGATGAGCCTTCGGTTGAATTGATGGAACGAATAGGTTGCCCGTTTTATAAAGTCGCCTCTCGCGATTTAACAAATACCCCCCTGTTAGAAAAACTGGCAGAAACGAATAAAACGGTAATAATTTCTACAGGCATGGCAGATGAAGAAGATATTAATGATGCGCTTTTTGCTTTAAACGCTGATAAAGAAAAAACAGCAATATTAAAATGCACATCAGAATATCCTACTAAACTTGAAAATGTTAATCTCCGTGGGATAAAAACACTGAAAGACAAGTATGGCCTTGTTACCGGATTATCTGATCATACATCAGGAATTGTGATCTCAGTGGCTGCATCTGTAATGGGAGCTTCAATTATTGAGAAACATATAACACTCGACCGAACGATGAAAGGTACAGATCATCCGGGAGCTCTTGAAGAATACGGACTTTATAAGTTGATAGATTATATAAGAGCTGTGGAAAGAGCAATGGGTAATGGAGAAATTGAAGTTAGTTCGGCAATAAAACCAGCAAAATTGAAACTCGCCAGAAGTATTACTTCAAAAAATTTTATTAGAAAAGGAGAAGCAATTTCTGAAAACCTGATTACTTTAAAAAGTCCCGGGGATGGTTTAAAGTGGAAAGAAAAAGAAATGATAATTGGAAGGCGGGCGTTGAGGGATATTGATGAAGATACCACACTCCGATTGGAATACTTTGAAGAATGAAAGATATAAAGCTTTTTATAACCGACATTGACGGGGTATGGACAGACGGAGGGATGTATTATGACCAAGTGGGTAATGAACTGAAAAAATTCAACACTTCTGATTCTGCCGGTGTATTATTTTTAAAGTTGCTCAACATTCCTTTGGCTATTATTTCCGGAGAAGACACTGATATTGTAAGAAGAAGAGCTGAAAAATTAAAAATAGACTATGTCTTTTTAGGCGTAAAGAACAAGCTGGAAATAGCAGAAAAACTAATTGAGAAACTGGGTTTATCATGGAATAATGTTGCTTTTATTGGTGATGATCTTACCGATATTCGGCTTCTGTCAAAAGCAGGATTAAGCGCTGCACCTGTAAATTCACCCGTTTATGTTCGGGAGAAGGTTAATTGGGTAATTCCTGTGAAAGGCGGCGAAGGAGCTTTTAGGGCATTCATCGAAAAGTACCTGAATGAAAAAGAACTACTGGAAAAGGTAATTGAAGAATATTTAGTGAATAATTCCAAATTATTGCAGTAAATGAATATTTTAATAATTGGTGGCGGTTCCATAGGAAAACGGCATCTTAAAAATTTATACCAGTTAGAGTTCAAAAACCTGTTTTGCCTGAAGAGA
>JBEPYD010000459.1:0-3830 GCA_041641575.1 Bacteroidales bacterium | reverse complement strand
TTACCATTACACTGGCCATTCTCTCCAGTGCAAAAACAAAAGGTTTACCAATAATGAGCCAGGTAGCAAGGGTGCCTAAACCTACAGATAATGCTACAATAGTAAGCCAGAAAGCAATACGGTCTGCTAAATGCTGTGTTTTAGATTTTTTATTTTGTGCCTCGCGAACCATATTCACGACCTTGCTCAAATAGGCATCTTCTCCCACCTGTTCTACTTTTACCTTTAGTGAACTGTTGCCATTCACTGAGCCACCTATTACCTTGTCATCTTTTTTCTTTTTTACCGGTTTAGATTCTCCGGTAACCATGGATTCGTTAATACTACTTTCTCCTTCTGTGATTTTACCATCTACTGGTATTTTTTCTCCCGGTCTTACCAAAACGATGTCATCTTTTTTCAAATCATCTACTTTTACATCTTCGGTTTCACCGTTTTTTAGCCGGTGTGCCTCTGACGGCATCATTTGCACCAGCTTTTGCAAGGATTGGGATGCCCCCATCACGGATTTCATTTCAATCCAGTGTCCCAGTAGCATCACATCTATCAAGGTGGCAAGTTCCCAGAAGAATTTTTTCCCTTCAAGCCCAAAAGTAGTGGCCGTACTATACCCAAAAGCAACAGTAATGGCCACAGCAATAAGAGTCATCATACCAGGTTGCTTTTGTTTTAATTCATTTGCAATGCCGGTAAGAAAAGGCCATCCGCCATAGAAATAAATGAAAGCTGAAAGTCCAAATAAAACATATTCGGAGAAACGAAAAGTAAGAGAATATCCGAGAATTCCCTGTATCATAGGTGAAAGTACCAACACGGGTAAGGTTACAGCCAATGATATCCAGAATCTTTTCCGGAAGTCTTCAATCATCATGGCATGGTGCCCGGAATGATCCCCATTATCATGGCTATGATTATGATTTTCATGCTGATTCTTATGTTTTTGCTCCTTTGCCATAAAATATTTTTATGGTTAAAAAGCATACAAAATCATACCAAAAATTAGAAAAATACTTAACTGGTACTAAGTCTTTATAATTCAGGGGATTTAGATATCATTGGTTATACTGGAGATTTTTAAATATGATTATCTGTAGAATGTGTTCCACATCAGGTTTTTATTTTTCATCCTGGGCATATAACATCAACATACGAATATCTGCGACTTCACTTCCCTGGAGGTTTTTAGCTTTGAGGGTAAGATTTCCCCTGCCTTTTGTGAGGTTAATAATACCCATTTCCAAGGGGTTAAAATCTTTCACATAAGATTCTTTTCGCTCCACACGATCATGCTCAGCACCCTGTAATGGTGGGTTATGTGGCCTTAAAACAGGTGCTGATACTGTTTGCTGCCCAAAAGAAAGTGAAATTGTTACACCTGTATTTTCCGGTTCACAAGTATAATACACCACTGCATTATAATTCCCTGTTTCCCATACGTCTATGTCCCAGGTAATGCTGTCATCCTCACTTTTCCAATTTGTAAAAAAAGTACAGTTGGGATACTGGTTAGATCTTTGTATATTGCCGTGGGGAATACCATCCCGGGCAGGTAATTGCCATATATGAAAATCCGGATGCCCAACAGGATAGGGGCGCGTATCTTCTATAGGAAGCTCTGTTAAAACCTCCTCTTCCCATTTCTTTCGGAAATTTAACAGTGAGTCATAAGCGGCTTCATTTTCATGATTTAGGTTATGATACTGCCCCGGATCATTTTTAATATCAAACAATCTGTTACTTGCATCCAGCCTGAAGCGCTGACTTCTTATGCTTATATTGCCATTCCAGTAGCTGGCAATATATCGGTGGGGAAGTGGCTCGTGATGGAGCAACAGGTTTTTGAGACTCATACCGTCTAGTGACTTTTTGGGTGGGTGGTTGATACCTGCTAAATCTGTGAGCGTGGGCAAGAGATCGATTGCACCGGCCAATTCGTTTATTTTCTTTCCACTTTGCAATTTTCCTTTCCACTGGATAAAAAATGGTGAACGCACCCCTCCTTCATCCGTTGAGCCCTTCTTGCCTTTCATCCCGCCATTCCATCTCCATCCGTTGGGTCCATTATCGCTCATAAATATAAGAATGGTATTATTATCCAACCCCAAAGCATTTATTTTATCTAAAATGCGACCTACATTCAAGTCAATATTTTCACACGTGGCATAAGCTGCACGGGTATGATCCTTTTCCTCATTTTCCATGTACCGATGGGCGGGAAGCTCTCTGTTCTTATATTGCTCCCAATATTTATCAGGCACTTGCATAGGACTGTGTGGTGTATTGAATGGAAGAAAAATGAAGAACGGATCATCTGCATGTTTTTCCATATAGCTTAGGGCATGGTTTGTAAGATCATCTGGAAGATAGCCTTCACCTTCCACTATTTTTCCATTATGCTCCAGCATGGGATTAAAATAATTCCCCCAATGACCGGAACAAAACCCATAAAATTCTTCAAACCCCCTCCCAAGTGGGTGGTACGGGTATTGCATGCCGTTGTGCCATTTGCCAAAAGCTGCGTTATGGTATCCGTGTTCTTTGAGTATATCCGCAAGAGTCTCTTCATCCAGGTCCAGGCGCTCAGCTCCGGCAGAAGTACCGGAAACACCACCCCGCACATGATACCGGCCAGTGAGTATTTCTGCACGGGTAGGGGAGCAAACAGGGCTTACGATAAATTGTTCAAGGGTTATGCCATTCGCAGCGATCCGATCGATGTTCGGGGTACGAATAATTTCATTTCCATTAATAGTAACGTCACCCCATCCCTGATCATCAGTGAGAATTAAAACAATATTGGGCTTCTTCTCCGTTGGTTCAGGGGTGCATGCACTTATCAAAAGCAGTGTAATAAAGCCTGATGAAAAAATGGCTGAACGGAGTTTTGTTTTCATAAAGGGTAAAGATTAAAATATCAGAATGAGATGTGCATTCTTTTTCAAATCATTTTTCTGTTTATCCGGAAGATGTTCTATAATTTTAATTCCATATCAATATGGGGTATATCATCCCACATATACAAATCAGAAACCTGTTTAAATCCAAGTTCTCCATAGAATTTTTTAAGGTCAGCCTGCGCTGCTAACAGAATGGATTTTGCTTTCCGGCTTTTTAAAATATCAATGGCTTTTTCCATCAGGATTTTACCTCTTCCTTCTCCCCTGAAGTCTTTTTGTACAATTACCCGGCCTATTTTCCCTTCACCTGAATCATTATCCAGGAAAATACGGCTGTACATGGATACTTTTCCGTTTTGTTCCTGCCATAAATGAAGGGCATGCTGATCCTGCCAATCCAGTTCATGGTACGGGCAATTTTGCTCAATGATAAATACATTCACCCTTAACTCAAGAATTGCGTATAATTCCTGTGTAGTTAATTCCTTAAATGGTTTTAAAATCCAATGCTCCAAAATCTTCTTTGTTTTTTTAAATAAATGGTGTATGATCGGGTGTTTTCCGCATTTTTGTCTGTTTCTCAAAAGCTGCAGCTATGCGAATGAGTGTATTCTCTGATAAACTCCTCCCAAAAAGGGAAATACCAACAGGCAGTCCGTGCGCAAATCCTGCAGGAACAGTGATATTCGGATATCCCGAAACGGCAGCCAGCATGGAGCTTCCTCCCAGGTAGTGGTCGCCATTTACAAGGTCCGTTGCCCATGCAGGACTGGTTGTGGGAGCAACCAGTGCATCGAGTGAATGTTCATCCATGATTTTATCAATGCCTTCATCCCTGGATAAAAGCCTGCATTTCTCCCTGGCTTCGCGGTATTCTTCTTCATCAAGGCCACCTTTTTCATTTGCCAGTTCAAAAATTTCCTGCCCGAACCA
>JBEPYD010000458.1:0-3830 GCA_041641575.1 Bacteroidales bacterium | reverse complement strand
ACAGAACGCCAAAGATAATACCCGGAATAGGGATAACGGCATAAAAAAGCACTTTTTGAAAAGGCGCAAAAAATATGCTTGTAAATAACACTGCCGAAACAGCTCCCGAGGCTCCAACTGAGTTGTAGTGTGGGTTATCTTTATGTTTGAATTGTGTGGACAGGGAAGAAATTATTATTCCCGACAGATACAAAAGCAGGAACATTAAACTACTGTTCTGAATCATTCCATTCGCTTCCATACTGGCAAAATAACGCTCAACTGCAGTACCAAAAGAGAAAAGTACCAGCATATTTATGATCAGGTGAACCCAGTCTGCATGCAGAAATCCATGGGTGAACAGTCTGTAATATTCCTTGCGGTGATGCACCTGGTAAGGATTCATCATTAGTTTGTAGAAGAGGCCTTCCCTGTTGAAGGCTAATATTGATATTACGGCGGTTATTACTACTATAATTATTGTCATGGATTATTTTTTTTTTATAACTCAACAACCTCCTATAAGTAGAAATTGTTTTATTGTAAATGTTAATGGAGGATTTTAAAAACAAGCTCTCTGAAGAGTTCTCCGGCTGGTACGCTTGTACTTCCTATGCCCATATTTTTCATGTCATACTGCCGGAGTAAACTAATAATGCCTGCTACTTTATTCATGGTGTACTTTTTAGCTGCCAATTCATATTCAGAAACAAAAAAAGGATTAATTTTTAATGCCATGGCAGCATTCTTTCTTGATTTATCTTTTAATGAATGATACAGCAATAATTTTGAAAAAAAGGAATACAACATCACAATGGACAGCCTGTAAGGATGATTTTTCTGATTTTTAGAAAAATAATCGGCAATTTGCATGGCCTTTAAAGCATCTCTTTTTGAAAGTGCCTTATTTAGTTCAAAATTATTATAATCCTTGCTAATACCTATATTTTTCTCAATGTGGTGAGGAGTTATCTGCGTTTCAGAATCGGGCATTGTAATGATAAGTTTGTCAAGTTCATTGGATATTTTACTTAACTCGGCACCCAAAAACTCAGTTAAAAGTACAGCGGCTTTGGGGTCAATGGTCTTCTTTTTTAATTTAAGATAACCCGATATCCAATCAGGGACCTGGTTATCATAAAGCCTTGCCGATTCAAATATCTCACCTTTTGCTTTTACTATTTTGTAAAGCTTTTTACGTTTATCAAGGGTTTTATACTTATAGTTTACCACCAGAATAGTGGATTTCATTGGATTTTCTGCATAAACCGTAAGTGCTTCTATATCTTTTATATCCTGTGCTTCCTTTACAACAATTACCTGGCGTTCTGCATTCATTGGGTATCGTCTTGCAGCACTAATAATTGCCGGTGCATCTACATCTTTTCCATATACTACCGTTTGGTTAAAAACCTTTTGATCTTCTGTAAGCACTGTATCCATAATATAACCGGTAATGAGATCAATAAAGTAAGGTTCATCACCCATTAAAAAATACACCGGCTTATAATTCCGGTTTTTTATTTCATAAAGTAAGGATGTGTGTTTAAAATCAGATTTTGCAGCCATATATCAGGAAAATTTCAGGTGTTTTACAGTTTCGCCATTATTAATTAGTTCTTCAAGGGATTGTATCCCAATCTTCAGGTGGTCGGCAACATATTTATCCGTTACTTCCTTGTCGCTTGAAGTGGTTTTTATACCTGTAGATATCATCGGTTGATCAGAGACCAGCAGCAGGGCACCGGAAGGTATTTTGTTAACAAAACCAACGGTAAAAATGGTAGCAGTTTCCATATCAATAGCCATGGAGCGGGTTTTGCGCAGATATTTTTTAAATCGTTCATCGTATTCCCATACACGCCTGTTGGTTGTGTATACTGTACCTGTCCAGTAATCGCGTTTTGTTTTTCTTATAGAAGTTGATACTGCCTTTTGCAGATTAAATGCAGGCAGTGCAGGCACTTCCGGCGGCAGATAATCGTCTGAAGTTCCTTCGCTGCGAATGGCAGCAATGGGTAAAATCAGATCACCCAGTTTATTTTTTCTTTTTAGTCCGCCACATTTTCCCAAAAACAGCAAACCCTTGGGTTTAATGGCACTGAGCAGATCAATAATGGTAGCAGCATTTGCACTTCCCATACCAAAATTTATGATGGTAATGCCATGCGCTGTTGCACAGGGCATATTTGCCGTTTTGTTTACGATGCGCGTATTGTTCCATTCGCAAAACAGGTTAAGGTAATGCGAGAAATTTGTAAGCAGGATATAGCTGCCAAAATCCTCAAGCTTATTTCCTGTGTATCGTGGCAACCAGTTTTCCGTAATTTCTTTTTTCGTCTTCATTTTCAGCGGTTGTTATATCTTTGTTTAAACAAACAATACTTCCTTATGCATGTTCTAAATTTTCCGGAATATCAGTTTACTTACCGAACGGATAAGCAAAGAAAGTTTATTTTTGATAATATAAGAAAAAAATATGTAGCGCTCACACCTGAGGAATGGGTTAGGCAACATGTGGTGAAGTATTTGATAACAGAAAAAAATTATCCTGCCGGACTTATTTCAATTGAAAAATCCATTAAGGTACATGATACGGTAAAGCGTACAGATATTTGTGTTTTTAACCGCAATGCGAACCCACTTATGATAGTTGAATGCAAAGCGCCAGAGATTAAAGTTAATCAGCATGTATTTGAACAGGTAGCCAGGTACAATATTCCATTACGGGCACCATTTCTAATGGTCACCAATGGGCTGGTGCATCATTGCAGCCAGATTAATTTTGCAGAAAACACCTTTTCTTTTTTAGAGGAAATTCCGGAATTTAGGAACCTGATAAAGTTATCCGAGGCTTAAAGGATTGATTAACTGCAAAAAAAACTCATTTTCAAAACCACCTTTTGTTTTTAACCAGTCCTGTTTGTTCCCGGTGATGTGAAATCCAAATTTTTCAAAAAGATTTATACTGTTTTTATTGGATTCAGCAATATTGCAAAAAAGCTGACGTAAATCAAGAACATCAAAGGCATAATTAATAATGAGTTGCAGGGCTTCGGCACCATATCCTTTCTGCCGCTCAGTAGTTTCGGCAATCAGAATTCCAACCCCAGCACGACGGTGAAAAGGATCATACTCAAATAAATCTATGGTACCCACAGTTTTTTTTTCGCTGGTAAGGTCTATCATCAGCCTCAGCTGCTTTTCGGTATGAATGTCATGGTGCGCATTTTCAACATATTTGGTAATAATATGTCTGGCAAATGGCACCAGCGTATTGCTTACCTTCCATATTTCCGGATTATTTTCCCACTGGTGTATGATGTCAATATCCTCAGGTTCTACAGCCCGTAGCAATACGTTTTTTCCGGTAAGCATTGGTTTTTGTGTTTTTAAGGAAATTTTACAAAATAAATGTCTTCATTTTCTGGTTGTTCTTCTACAAATCTGCTTATATATCCACCTTTTCCGCCAGATAAAGGTACAAAATTTTCATTATTATTTGTAGTGTTTAAAGGGTATCCGGCATTTTTTGGTAATTTCCAGCCGGAATCATCCTTTTCTGAAATGAAGATATCCATTTTACCCATATTGTAGTGCCCGTTGGATGAAAAGTACAATGTATTACCGTCTGCAGTTATATACGGATCAGTTTCATCCATGTCTGAATTGATTATTTCGTTTAGGCTTTCAGGATCTGACCATTCGTTCTCAAAAAGGTTTGAACGATAAATATCATAACCGTTTCTGCTTTTTTTATCACTTGAAAAGTATAATGTTTTTCCATCGGCAGAGATACATGCACTGGTTTCATTTTTTCGTGAATTAATATTATCACTTAGCCTGCTCAT
>JBEPYD010000457.1:0-3839 GCA_041641575.1 Bacteroidales bacterium | reverse complement strand
TATAATGCCATTATTACAGCCTCATCACTTTCACGCTCTCTCATTTACATATTTGGACTTTTAATGAATGAAAGATAGTAATATCCAAGGGCAAATGTAGGTAATACTTACATTTATTCTGTTTGAGAAAGTAAAATTTAACTTAAATTTTAAGGATTACGTCAGGAAGAAGGAACAAATATCTGAACAGCTCCTGGCAGTATGTCTATTTTAATTTCACTGTATTTGCCTATAGGTTCACCATCAATCTGCAAATCTTGTTTTTTACGTGTATTAATGGTTGCATGTTCTGCTGAAATTAGCGTAACATATTTAATTTTATGCAGCAGACCTGTAAAAAAGGCAAAAAGCAGGGTGAATATGGCATAGAATGGATAAGGTTTTATCAAGCACAGTTCGAATTTTCCGTCATTTAGCTTACCTATGGGGTTTATGATAGCACCTGTACCATATTTCTTGGCATTTGCGATTACAAGCATGTGGGCCTTCTTATTTATTTGCTTACTTTCAGTTTGAATATAAAATTTTAAAGGTTTTGAATGAAAAATTTCTTTAAAGTACTGTTGTGCATAACCAATAAATCCTCTTTTTTTCTCTTTTGAAAATCGCTTTATTACGCGTGCATTAATTCCTATGTCAGAAAGGTGAACACATAAATGTTTATTGTTCACTCTTATAAGATCAATTTTTCTAAGGTTTCCTTTTTTTATGATGTCAATTGATTTTTCAAAATCCTGCGGAATATTTAATTCAACAGACATTCCGTTTGCCGAACCCATAGGAATTATACCAATGGGGATATCGTGCTCAGCCAGCGACTTTATTACCATATTCAAGGTGCCATCGCCCCCTGCAATTACAATAAATTCAGGTTTGTTGGTATTGAAAATTGATACAATATTTTTAGAATCCCCATCCCCTGTAGTCTTGTATAAGGTAAGGTGATATTCTTCTTCCGGGAATTTCTCTTTTATCTTTTGAATGATTTTTTCTTTATCATAATCTCCTGAGATAGGATTTACAACGAAAAGGCACCTTTGTTTGTTATTCTCCATATATTGGTAATTTCATAAAGTATGATCTTTTGAAGTAATCGACCATACACGGTTGCAAAGGTAAACAAATGAATACTGAATTTCAGGAAATTATTTTCATATAATTGTAATTAAAAGTTCTGCCACGAATCTAATGTTACCTTGCAATTTGTTTATATATAGTTGAAATATAGTTTAACGTAGTTTATATGTTGTTTTTTGGATTTCAGAAGCTAGAAATTTATCAGCTTTCAAAAGAGTTGGTAAAGGATATTTATAAGTTAAGCAGTTCTTTTCCATCAGATGAAAAGTATGCTCTTGTACAGCAAATAAATAAAGCAGCAGTTTCAGTTGCCTCTAATATTGCAGAAGGAACAAGCAGGAATGGTTACCAGGAGAAAATACATTTTATTAATATATCTTATAGCTCTTTAATGGAAATTGTTTGCCAAACAGAGATAGCTTTTGAATTAGGATACCTAAAGAAGGATGCATTTGAAAATATTTCGAAAAGGGCAAAAAAACTATCGGTAAAAATGAGCAACTATATTGCGTCAATCAAAAAAAGCAACATTTAAACCATATTTCAACCACATTTACAACAATATTTAAACAGTGTTTTAGGTCCTGTAAAAATATTTAACCACTAAAATAAGGGTAGTACCTAATTAAAAAAGACAGAAAAAATTATGCGAAAACCATTTCGGTTCATTATCAAAAGTGTTAAAAGTCCGTTTAAAAAATTAAAACTACTCATAAAAGACTGGGCCGGCTGGCTAGGTATACCCAAAATTGTGCTGTTTCGCGGCTATGCAAATGAGGATAAAGCTGTAATAATGGGCACAGTAATGGAGGATAAAGGCCTAACAAAGCCCAGTGAGAAAGATAGTATATTCAAAAATATGCTTGGCATGATTAAAAGATATGCAAGCGATGAGCTACCTTTTGCTGAGGTTGAGATTACATTTCAGGGTCAAACCCAAACTGTTACTGCCGGGGAGAATGGTATCTTCAGAACCGTTTTTGATCTTCAACCCAGTTGGGAAAAACAAAAATGGGTGCCGGTTGAGGCAAAACTTGTAAATGATATGGGGCAGGGGGAGAAAACAATGACCGGAAAGGGTGAAGTGCTTTTTGTAGACCAAAAGGCTGAATTTGCCATTATATCAGATATCGATGATACGGTTTTGGTTTCCTACTCAACAAGCTTTATGAAAAAGATGCGGCTGATGCTCATGAAAAACGCAGCCACACGGTCACCTTTCGAGGGGGTTACGGAATTTTACCAGGCACTGAAAAATGGCATTACACCGGGATTAAATCCCCTGTTTTTTATCTCAAGCAGCGAGTGGAACTTATACGACCTGCTGGAAGATTTTGCCGAATATAACAATATACCAAAGGCAGTATTTTTGTTAAGAGAGCTCGAGGTAAGCATGTTCAAATTCTGGAAATCCGGAGGCGGTTCACACGATCATAAAATCCGGAAAATTACAAAATTGCTCGAGTTTTATAAAGAAACCAAGTTTATTCTAATCGGGGATAGCGGGCAGCAGGATCCGGAATTGTACCTGCAAATAATAAAAAAACATCCGGAAAGAATATTATATGTGTATATTCGTGATTTAAGTGCCCGTAAGAGAAAACGGTTACAGGAAATAAAAGAGGAATGTGAGGCATTGGGCGTGCAAATGCTGGCCCTGAAGACCACACATGATGCCTGGTTACATGCCGTTGAAAAAAAGCTGATTACTGCCGAAGAGTACAGTGCAGCAAATTAAAGGCACAGAAATTTTTCGAATGCCGGTAAAAGTATGATGATTGAGCGTAAGAATTTTGCAGAACAGAAAAAAGGAGCACTTCTTCTTTTGATTCGATTAAAACTTTTGATTTTCTGCTTCCTTATGTCTTTATGGAATGTAAGTGCGCAGGTGATGGATACAACAGACCTGCCTGATAGAAGCAAAAAAAAGTACAGGCTGATCAAATCAGATAGCATTTATACTCTCGAGAATGCAAAATTAGACACCTCCGGATTATCAGGATACAGGAATTATAAGCAATCCGCAAATTTTTATGCCAGGCTGGAGGAAATTTCAGAGAAAACATTTATCACAAGGGAGCTGCATAACATTATTATTATTCCTCCGGATGATGGCAATGAGGAAGACACTTTATCTGCCATACAAAGTGTGTCTCCTTTTATTTATGATGATGGGAAGGTAATTCGAAACATTTACATCAATCAAATAGATGTTTTCGGTCCTGAAATTAATGATACTTCAGTAAATAATCTTACCTGGTGGCAGGAGGCTGGTAATGAATTACATATAAATACTTCTGAAAGAATTATAAAAAAGAACCTTCTTTTTTCTGAGGGAGAAAAGATAGATCCATACGAAATATCTGATAATGAACGCCTGTTGCGTGAACTTCCCTTTATCCAGGATGCCCGGATTTTTATTGTAAACACCTGTGGTATGTGCGATAGTGCAGATATTCTTGTACGCACCAAAGATGTTTGGTCTATTGGTATAGATGGAATTATAGAATCTGTCAATGCCGGCCGCATTGATATATTCGACAGAAATATTTTTGGTATTGGACATGAATTGCAAAATAGTATTTTTTGGGATGGAAAGGAAGATGAATTGCTCGGTTACGAAGGAAAGTTTCAGATGCGAAACATTGGAGGATCATTCGTTAATGCACAGGTAAATTACGCGCAGGTTTTTCAAAACAGGTATTATGGCTTTGATATTAGACGCAGGTTTATTACCGATCAGATTAAATATGCCGGGGGTA
>JBEPYD010000456.1:0-3854 GCA_041641575.1 Bacteroidales bacterium | reverse complement strand
TTTTTTTCAATTTATATCAATTTCATTATTCATTATAACAACATCCTGTAAACAAAAGACTGCATCTGACGAGCAGGAAACGAAAAAACCAAATATCATCTTCATTCTTATAGATGATATGAGTATTGCTGATTTAGGTTGTTACGGAAATGATTTTCATGAAACCCCACATATTGATTCATTGGCCGCACAAGGTGTAAAATTCACCAATGCTTATGCCTCTGCACCTGTATGCTCCCCTACCAGGGCCAGCATACTCACGGGCAAATATCCGGCTTCTGTTCATATTACCGATTGGATAGCCGGCAAACCCTCCTGGGTATCAGAATCACTCCTGGCACCGGAATTCCTCCATGAATTGCCGCAGGAAGAAACTACAATTGCTGAATTGCTTAAGAAAAACGGCTATACAACTGCCAATTTTGGCAAGTGGCACCTGGGAGATGAAGGCTCTTTTCCGCAAGACCATGGATTTGACATCAATGTGGCAGGCAATGAATCGGGTTTGCCTCCCTCCTATTTTTACCCTTATATTGATGGCGATTTTGTTTTACCAGACCTGCATACCGGAGGTGAAGAGGGAGAATTTCTTACCGACAGATTAACGCAAGAAGCCATGCAATGGGTGACTGAAAACAAGGATACCTCTTTTTTCTTATACCTGCCCTACTTTACCGTACATATTTGGTTGGAAACCAAGCCTGAATTAAAAGAAAAATATATCGAAAAAGCCAAAAATGGTACATTTGAATCATTAACAAATGCGGTGTATGCCGGCATGGTGGAAACCCTTGACCACAATATCGGCTATATCATGAATACACTTGCTGAACATAACCTTGATGAGAATACCTTAATCGTTTTCTATTCTGATAACGGCGGCTTACATAAAGATGAAAGTGAAAATACCCCGGCTACTGACAATGGCATCTTCCGTGAAGGAAAAGGACACCTTTACGAAGGAGGCATTAGGGTTCCGCTTATGTTGTATTGGAAAAATACAATAAAAAACAAAATATCAGATGAGGTGGTAACAAGTACGGATTTCATGCCTACCATTGCAGAATTAATTGATGTTGCCCCACCTGAAAATGAAGGGGTAAGCTTGTTGCCCCATGTTCTCAGAGATGAATCACTCGAAGAAAGAAGTATTTACTGGCACTATCCCCACTACAGCTATCAACTGGGACAACCCTCAGGTGCAATAAGGTCAGGAAAATACAAACTTATTGAGTTTTTTGAGGATGGTAAAACAGAACTATATGACCTGGAAAAAGATCCTGGTGAAGAGCAGAATTTAGCAGATACCTTGCCCGAGAAGCAAAAAGATTTATTGGAAAAGCTTCATAAATGGCAAAAGGAAGTTAACGTGCAAATGCCAACACCCAATCCGGATTATATTCCGGAATCAAAATAATCACATTTAATTTTTAACAGTTTGAATAAGATGGACGAAAGAAATAATCCAGAGGCATATTATTCCTTTGATGATGAGAGACGTGAAATAAAAATACACCGATACGATACCCCCACACCATGGATGAATTACTTCTCTAATGGCACTTTTCACACCATGATGTCACAGGCAGGCGGGGCTGTGGCATTTTACAAATCCCCCCAAATATGGAGGATAAACCGGTACAGGTTTTACCATTTACCTACCGACCGCTCAGGTATGTATTTCTATATAAGGGATAAGCGTACAAAAAAATACTGGAGCCCAACTTCAGAGCCCGTGTTGAACAAACCCGAAAAATGGAATGCATCGCATGGCATGGGGTACTCACGGTTTGAAGCTGAAAATGAAGGTATCATAAGCCGGTTGCGGTATTTTGTAGGTCCTTTTGAGAATAACCTCATATGGAACCTGGAACTTGAAAACAATTCAGAAAAAGAAAAAACGCTGGATGTATTTGCTTTTGTGGAATTTGGCATGATGGAATTTTTACGCGAGGTATCCTGGGTATGCTATATGAAACACCAAATGAGTGTAGATTATCTTAAAAATGAAGATGCCCTGATTTTTAAATATGGTGTGGAAACACAACCCAAACCAGATGAAACACCACTGGTTTATCTGGCCTCTGATAATCCGGTTAAAGGATATGATGGTGACAGAGATGAATTTATCGGCACCTATCGCTCCGAATCAAATCCTTTTGTGGTTGAGCATGAAGATTGTACCAATTCCTCCTTATTTGGTGGCGACCCATGTGGTGCTCTGCAAATGGAAGTAACGCTAAAACCTGGCGAAAAAAAAACGATCAATGTTTTTCTGGGAACCGGATTAGATAAAAAAGAAATTCAATCATCATTAGAAAATTGTCGTAAGCCCGATTTTGTAAATAAATCATTTGCTGCACTTACTGAGAATTGGAAAAGTTTTCTGAATAAATTCAGTTGTCAACTGCCGGATTCTGATGCGCAACGGATGATAAACACCTGGAACCCATACCAGGCACAACGAAACTTTTTATTTTCCAGAAACATTTCCTATTATGCTACCGGGACCTTCCGTGGCGTAGGATTCCGCGATACGGCGCAGGATATAATTTCACAAACACCTTTTGATATTGATGCATCAAAGGATAAAATGCGCATGCTCCTGCAGCAGCAATATGCTGACGGCCATACCAACCACTACTTTTTCCCTTATGAAGGATGGGAACCTGTGCATCGTAAACATTCAGACAATCACCTGTGGCCAATACTGGGCGTATGGAGCATTGTGGTAGAAGAGAATTCACTTGATTTTCTGAATGAAAAAATTTCCTATTACGACAAAGATTCGGCTACAGTATACGAGCATTTAAAACAATCCGTGCAATTTGCTATGGATAATCGGGGTGCAAATGGATTGCCCCTGATGCTGCATTCCGACTGGAACGATCAGATGTTTAAGGTGTGCCGGGAAGGAAAGGGTGAAAGTTTCTGGACAGCCATGTTGCTTGGTCTTACATTGCCGAAACTAATTGAACTGGCAGGCCTTATAAACAAGAAGGATGATATTCCTTTTTACGAGGAAATTTACAATAGTCAAAAAGAATTGGTAAATACCATTGGCTGGGATGGAGAATGGTACAGAAGGGCCATTATGGATAATGGACTGTACCTTGGAACAAAAGATAATCCGGAAGCAAAAATTTGGCTGAATGCACAATCATGGGCAGTGCTTTCAGGATTTGCCGGAAAGGAACGAGGGGTGCAGGCCATGGATGTTGTCAGCAATAATCTTGATTCGGAACTTGGTATAAAACTGCTTCACCCTTCAATAACAACCTTTCCTGACCCCAAAGATCCGTTAACAAACTACAATAAGGGTACAGGAGAAAATGCATCGGTATTTTGCCATGCCAATACCTGGGCCATTATGGCAGAATGTATGTTGGGACGCGGAGACAAGGCCTGGAAATACTATCAGCAATTAATCCCGTCGAAAGCAATGCAAAAAGCAGGCGCTTGGCGCTACAAAGCAGAGCCCTATGTCTATGCATCAAACCTGTTTGGTCCTGAATCTGATAAATTCGGATTGGCAAATGTTTCCTGGCTTTCAGGTACAGCAGCGTGGATGTATGTAGTTGCCACACAAAGTATTTTAGGCATAAAACCACAATGGGAAGGCTTATTGATTGATCCCTGCCTGCCTTCTGACTGGGAGGAACTTTCGGTAGTAAGGGTTTTCAGGAAAAAGAATTACAATATCAAAATATCTAAAAGCAAAGGCATCTGTTCCGGAGTTGAGAAAATTATTTTAAATGGTAATGAACTACCGGGAAACATGGTTCCATCGCACCTGGCAGTTGATGAAAATAGGGTTGATGTGTTCTTGAAATAATGAAATTAAAGCTTCAAAC
>JBEPYD010000455.1:0-3858 GCA_041641575.1 Bacteroidales bacterium | reverse complement strand
CTGAGCCTTGTGGCAGGTTAATGCGTAGGCAAATTTCACCTGCAAGGCATTAAAGTAAGGGTTTTTTCTAATTTCCTCATATTGTTTACGTTTGTTGCCGATATGGATATAATCTTCCTTTACCAGCGCGTAGAAATCCCTGTTCTGATCACTGGTAAGCGCAGGAGCCTCAGCCTGCAGTGTATCAATAAGCAGCAAAGCCTCAAGTTCAGTATCGTTATAGTCAGGGAATCTTAAGGTGGCATGAGCGAAGCGCTGGTTATAAAGCGTTTCCTGTTTCCCGATCCGCAACACCTCAGCGATATCGCCATTGGCGATAAAATCTGTATGCTCAAAAGCGTCTGTATAAAAATAATTGTTTTTAACCACCATCAGAATATCACCGCCAGAAAGTTCCTCTTCCCGAAAGAGAATTTGATTCCGAATGCCCTGATTAAACTTATTTGCCCTTTTGTTAGATCGGCATATTATTTTTGTCTCTTCTATTCCAAAATGATCATAAGCCCAGTTGATCTCTTCCAGAAGTTCCGTACCTGATATTTTCCTCACATCAGCAAAACCTTCGTATGTGAGGGCAGGGAAGTCATTTTTCCCTTGCACGATCTGACTTCTTATGTTTGATGCATTCACAAGGATACCGGATTCATCAGCCTGTCTCACTATATCTGTCAGGGTTTTTGCCACTGCTTTATAACCCTGTCCATCCATGTACTTTTTATCAAGGGCAGGACTAACGGCAAGTCCTACCGGCGGGAGCTGCGCCACATCGCCACATACAATTAATTTGCACCGCTTTTGCTGATACACAAAATTGAGCAAATCTTCAAGTAAACGGCCCGAACCAAAAGAACTTCCCTCTCCTCCCCTGTTGGATATCATGGAAGCTTCATCAACAATAAAAATTGTATCGCTATGCAAATTCCGGTCGAGCACAAAATTACCTACCCCATCATCGGCTGATTTTTGCCGGTAAATTTTCTTATGGATGGTTGTAGCCGGATATCCTGAATAACTTTGCATCACTTTGGCAGCGCGACCTGTTGGAGCCATTAAAAAAACCTTAATTTTAAATTGATGGAGGGTTTTTACCAGGGATCCGATTAAAGTGGTTTTGCCAGTTCCGGCATAGCCTTTGAGGATAAATAATTGTTGCGGTTCTGTGGCAGCTACAAATTCACTGAGCGCTTCTATGGCATCGTACTGTGATAGCGTGGGCTCATGCCCCAAATAATCTACAATGCGACCAGAAACATGATTTTTTAACATTTAACTAAATTAAACTTATTCTAAAATATCTTTGTGATTTTTTTTTATATTTTTGCAATTCAAACTTAATTAAACCAATTAAAATGAGAACAGGTATTCAGATAATTTTAACTATTTTAATCATAGTGCTTGGTTATCTTTTATATGAAAGCATCATGAATCCCATACGTTTTAACCGTGTTAAAGATACGCGATGGAATGCAACGATAGAGCGGTTAAAAGATGTGCGCACCGCGCAACTTGCTTATAAATCAGAACACGGAACCTTCACCGGTAGTTTCGACACCCTTATTGGCTTCGTAAAAAATGATTCCTTTTCTGTGGTAAAGGCTATTGGGTTTGTACCGGATTCATTAACAGAAATGCAGGCACTGGAACTTGGCCTTGTTGAGCGTGATACCATTAAGGTTAGTGTATTGGATTCATTATTTAAAAGAAACTACCCTATTGATTCACTTCGTTATGTACCCTACACTAATGGAGATACGTTTACCATGGCCTCAGGCGAAATCACTACCGGATCTAAAGTGGAAGTGGAAGTATTTGAAGCAAAAGTGCACAACAATGTGTTGCTCGATGGTCTGGATCCGCAGTTGATTGCTAACTTTTCTGATGAAAGAATTACCATCACCGGTTATGCCGGACTTAAAGTAGGATCGTTGACTGAAGCTACAAATAATGCAGGTAACTGGGAATAATACCAACTAATATATGCAATATGACCTTGCATTTACCGATGAAACCATCGATATTAATCGAACTTCATCCTATCACTTATCCATTCAATCTTCATTGAATGGATTTTCCTTTTGTATACTCGATACTGTAAATAATAAATATGTTCTTTTCAGGCACAAGCAATTTGACGACCTGCCAGAGCATATTTATTATGAACAGCTTGAGGAAATAGTAAAAAAAGAAGAATTACTGGATTATTCCTATAAATCTTCAGCCTTTCTTAACCAAACCCGAAAAGCAACATTAGTTCCCTCTGTATTTTTTAACAAGGATAATGTAAAAAATTATTTTGAATTCAATCATCAGCTTGACAATCTGGATGAACTACATTACCAGTATATTCCGCTGATAAATGCTTACGTGGTTTTTGCCGTGCATAATTATGTTGCTATCAGCCTTACATCCAGGATAAAAAACGTTGAATTCTTTCATCAATCCACTCCCCTGTTAAAGAGAATAGAAGAAGTACCTGATTCCCGATCAAAAGATAAACAGGTTTTGATTGATGTGAACCGCAGCTTCTTTGATGTACTTGCCATGGACGGTGAAAAACTGCTGTTTTATAATTCGTTTCAGTATCGCAGTGCATACGATCTGCTTTATTTTGTGCTATACGTGTACAATCAATTAAACCTTAAAAGCGAAGAGGTACCCTTAATTATTTCCGGAGAGTTGCAGCGCAATTCAGAATACACCAACCTTTTAAAAGAATACATCGGAAAAATTAAATTCCAGAAAAGCAATCCTGCCTATTTGTACAGTTATACTTTCGACAAGCTTGATGAGCACCGGTTTTCAACTCTTTTTAACCTGAAGTCTTGCGTATAATTAGTGGCATTCATAAAGGGCGAAGAATTTCCATTCCCAAAAACTTCAAATCAAGGCCTACAACAGATTTTGCAAAAGAGAACCTGTTTAATGTTTTATCGAACAGCTTGTATTTTGAAGATATAAATGTACTGGACCTGTTCTCCGGAACCGGTAGCATTGCCTTTGAATTTGCCTCACGCGGTGCAAAAGAGGTAACAGCCGTTGAAAAAGACTACCATCACATGCTTTTTATTAAAAAGAATGCTGAAGCATTAAAACTGGATAATTTTAATGTTATTAAATCAAATGCATTTGTTTTTATCAAAAGAATAGACAAAAAATATGATCTTATTTTTGCCGATCCTCCCTTTGAACTGAAAGAAATAGAAAAAATACCGGGATTGATTTGGGAAAGTGGCATTTTGAATAGCGGAGGACGTTTTATTCTTGAACATTCAGCTAATTACAACTTTAGCAATTCTGATAATTTTGTTGAGCTTAGAAAATATGGCGGAGTAAATTTCAGTATCTTCAAAAAAGCATTTTAGATGTTTTTTTTTGTAGATATTTTTATGTTTTATTTTGCAATAAAATAAATTTAGTTTACTTTTGTGCCACGTTTGCGAAACAAACACCAAACCAGGTCCGGTAGTTCAGCTGGTTAGAATACATGCCTGTCACGCATGGGGTCGCGGGTTCGAATCCCGTCCGGACCGCCCCAAAAAACCCAAAGAATTGTTAATCAATTTTTTGGGTTTTTTTATGCCTGATAATTTCATTTAACAAACGTTTCCAGGCAAAACATAACCTACTGTCTGAGCCACCATATATATCCTCAAAAAATTTGCCTGCCACAACAAACCTTCTGACGGATCATGTACCCGCTTTGTTTCCTACGGAACCTCTACCTCAATAGTATTTGAAAGTCTGGATTGGCCACCATCATCATGAACTGCCTGAATGGCATATACATAAATTCCTGAGCCAAGTAAATCCTGATCAGAATAGTTGTTTTTCTCACCATCTACGGAAGTATAAACGGTA
>JBEPYD010000454.1:0-3860 GCA_041641575.1 Bacteroidales bacterium | reverse complement strand
ATGAAATTTATTTAACATTATAATTTATGAAACAATATTCAGACCAAGGACCATCATCCCTGGTTTTTATAACAAATGAACCTGAAGCTTCGTCCTTTAATATTCATCTTTTTATTAATATGATAATTGAAAATTGTCTTTCTTTCTGTAAATTAGTTGATTACTAATACTTTTTTGTCAAATCATTTAATTGCGGGATGAATAATCAAATAGAAATAAATGACCGAGAAAATAATATAAAAACATACAGAAGAATACGAAAGGCTATAGGTTATCTGGGTTTTGTATTACCAATATTATTAATCGTTTTATCATTAATTCCGTTTTTTGAAACTTCAGTTCAATCGTCAATCAGTAAATACTATTTTACAAATCTCAGAGAAGTATTTACGGGAACTTTATCTGCTGTAGGGTTATTTTTAATCCGTTACGTTGGATTCAAGAGTTCATCGTTCTGGAAGAATGATAATTTGTTGACCAACATCGCTGGATTCTGTGCTATTGCTGTTGCTTTTATACCAACAAATCCTGAATGCTGGGCAGATAAAATTTATACAATAATTCCATATAACGGTAATTTTATTGGGTGGATACATTACGGATTCGCTGGACTATTATTTTTAATTTTAGCTTATATATCCATACGAATCTTTCCGCTGGGTCAAAATGAAAAGGATGGAGCCAGGCAAACCAGTTTTGACGAGAATGTCATCTATAAAGTTTGTGGTTATCTTATGATTGGTTCTCTGGTTTTAGTGCCAATTTTCTCAGCTTTGAAAATAGTATCCTATTCAACTTTAATACTGGAAGCTTTAATCTTGTTTGCTTTCGGAATTTCATGGTTGATAAAAGGTAGGGCATTAGGTGACAAAGGAAAAATTGGTAAAATTCTCTATAAAGAGAATAATTTGTCACAGAAAAAAATCTAACAAATGAAGAAACGGATTAAAAAAGTAGTTTTCTGGTTCTTAGGTGTTATTCTTATACTTACTGTAAGTTCTGTAGCCTATTCATTCAATAAAATTAAGAATAGTGTAGTCTCGGTTACAGAGGTTGCTAAATCTGAATATCCTGGTGATGCGGTGGAAGCATTAATTTCTTATATTAATTCGGATTCCTCAACCATAAAAGAGAAGAATAGGGCAATCTGGGCATTAGGTCAATTTGCAGATGACGAGGCATTACCATTTTTAAAACAGATTTATACTTCAGAAGACAATAAATATCAGGAATTAAGCAAATACGAAATTGAGAAAGCTATTAAATGGTGTGAAAAAGGAAATCTAACCAGCTGGATGTATAAAGAAATAAAAAAATAGAAGTTTAAAATTTACGGGGTATTACAACAATAACAATTTTAAACTAAATTTGAGATTAACTGATTACAAATCATTTTTTCATGATTAATATTTTTAAAAAAATCGCAGCCTTTTTGCTCTTCTCTTTCTTTTTTGTTCAATTTCTTGTAGCTCAAGATGGGACAATTTACCCACTCGAAGCTCCTGAAGAGCCAAATGCAATACCTCTTGGAACGGGTGGTGTAAGCGACCAGCCCGCATCAGAATCCTGGTTTAGACAATGGGGAGACCCGATGGCCAGAAACATTACGTCTGCAACTCTTACTCCATTTCTTCCAGAACCTGGCAAGGCAAATGGAACAGCCATAATAGTAGCTCCAGGCGGGGGCTTCAGATGGCTTTCGATGGGTAACGAAGGTTGGGAAGTTGCCGAAGCACTTGCAAAAAAAGGAATAGCTGCTTTTGTACTCAAGTATCGGCTCCACCCAACTCCAGAATCTCTTGATGATTTCAGCGCATGGATGAATCGTCCCCGACCTGCTGCACCCCCAGCAGATTCTTCAGGTTCTTCCAATAATTCAGCGGCACGTCCTCCACAGCGAGACCTCTCTAATCAGCTTGAAGATGCAGAAGCTGCCTACGCAATGATAGTTAACCGAGCCGAGGAATGGGGTATTGATATGAACAGAATAGGGATGATTGGTTTTTCCGCAGGGGCTGGTCTCACCATGCATTCAACATTAAACTCCGAAATTATGGATTTGGCGTTCATCGGTCCGATTTATGGCGGAATGGGTCCTGTAGAGGTTCCTAAAGATGCACCACCAATGTTCAATGTCATCGCAGTAGACGATTTTCTCTTCAGGGGGCAGTTTGGTGTCATAGATTCTTGGTACAAAGCTGGTATACCTGTTGAGTTCCATCTTTACCAAAATGGAGGTCATGGCTTTGGCTTGGGAAATCCCAACCGAACCAGCAACCGATGGTTTGAAGCTTTTATGCATTGGTTAGATGTAAATAACTTTCTCGGCTCTAAATCTGGAAATTAATGAGACGGTTTCACTGTGCCAGCCGAGCATAGGAATTGATTACAAAAAGTACAATTAGGACATACAAGAATAGGTTAAATGGAAAATAAAATTATACGGAAGCAAATCGAATAGACGGCTTATGTTCAAGTGACCGCCAATGCACCTGACAAACACCGTACTTGCTGGTCTCGTATTCAGCGGTTTGTTAAATTGTGGGGGACTTTTCTGTAAAGTGCGAATAGTCATTATAGCTCATTAAATGAAACAATTTACAACCATATTAATCCTGATTTTGACTTCGATTGGGGTAAATGCCCAAACGATTGATACATTTCTTTTGCATTATCCGATTTCAAAAGATGATACGGTTATTTACAAAAGAATAATTGAAAAATATGAGAAGAACAACATGATTCATGTTCAGGATAATTACCCAAATGGACAGATTCAAATGGATGCCTATTATTCGTATTTCGATGAAACTGTTAAAGAGGAACTTCAATGTAACTATCGCACGAATACCAAACAGGGGAAATACAAGAAGTGGTCAAGTAACGGACAGCTTATTTACGATGCCAACTACAAAAATGGGCTTAGAGACGGATTAGCAGTTGCATGGTATGACAGCGGGATTAAAGAATCTGAAAAAAACTGGAGTAATGGGCAACTAAACGGGATTTGTAAATACTGGAATGAAAACGGTGATTTAGAGTATGAAATAACATTCAAAAACGGCATTAATCAATACCCAGAAACCACATCTTATCAGTATATTAGTTGTCTGCCAACGGATTTTTCAAATGACTCCCTCAAAGAATATCCCTTATTAATTTTTTTACATGGTGGTTCAGCCCGGGGAACAGATACACTTGATTTGTATGACGCTGGTCCGTTTGACCAAATTTACAGAGGACGTAACTTCTCTTTTATCGTTGTTGCTCCACAATGTCCCAAACATATTCGCTGGTCAACTGAAAACTGGTTTGAAAATTTTTATTCCGACTTGATTAATAAATATAGAATTGATACAAACAGGATATATCTGACGGGAGTAAGTCTTGGTGGTTCAGGAACCTGGTATCTTGCTACAAAGTATCCTGATAGATTTAAAGCAATAGCACCTATGAGTGGATTTACCAGACATATGAATTATATATCAGAAAACATAGATAATTTAAAGAACACACCAATCTGGGCTTTTCATGGAGAATTAGATAAAGTTGTACCTGTTGAAGAAACAGATTTCTTGATGAGTAAGTTAAAGTGTATGAATAATAGCGTTAGGTATTTAAGAGAAAAAGATGTTGGTCATTGGATTCATTGGTCAGTTTATCCTGAGAATGAAATTTATGATTGGTTTTTGAAACATGACAAAAGAGACAAATAATAACTATAATCAAAAATCGGCTGCATAGCTTAACTTGGCGTCCAACTTTTTGTTGCATATCCAACTCTTTAGTTTTGTTGGAAATGCTTATTTAATTAAACACATTTTGTTTTAAACTGAGAAAATCCATTCTTAAAGCAGAGA
>JBEPYD010000453.1:0-3879 GCA_041641575.1 Bacteroidales bacterium | reverse complement strand
AGGCCATACCGAACACCGTATTTTACACCATAAAGACAATACAGGTCATGAAATTCAGCGCGCATTATCAGCGCAGGTAAAACAGCATCCAAACATTGAAATTCTGGAGCATCACTTTGCCATTGAGCTAATTACACAGCATCACCTTGGCCGCATTGTGCGCAGAACAGATACGGATATTGAATGTTATGGTGCGTATGTACTCAATAACGAAACGCAAAAAGTAATGACCATCCTGGCACGAACAACGCTTATGGCCACCGGTGGTGCTGGAAATTTGTACCTTACCACTACCAACCCTCCTATTGCTACCGGCGATGGTATTGCCATGGTGTATCGTGCAAAAGGTGTAATTGAAAACATGGAATTCGTGCAGTTTCATCCCACCGCTTTGTATGAACCCGGCACACAGCCTTCTTTTTTAATCACAGAGGCACTGCGGGGTTTTGGTGCTCGGTTGCGCAGGCAAACCGGTGAGCTATTTATGCATAATTATGATGAACGAGGAGAACTTGCACCCCGCGACAAAGTGGCCAGAGCCATTGATAATGAAATGAAAATTGCTGGTACAGATTTCCTGTACCTTGATGCCACTGGCACCAATCACCAGGAATTGAAATCGCACTTTCCGAATATATATGATCATTGTATGGCCATAGGTATAGACATTACAAAAGATTACATACCTGTAGTGCCCGCTGCCCACTATCTTTGCGGAGGTATCCGTGTTGATAAAAACGGACGATCATGGATTAACCGTCTTTATGCAGTGGGAGAAACTGCTTCTACCGGCTTGCATGGCGCTAACCGGCTGGCATCAAACTCATTGATTGAAGCTATCGTGTATGCCGATAAAGCAGCCAAAGATGCCATTACACATTTTCAGTCTTATAAATTTAATGAACATGTTTCCCCCTGGAACGATGAAGGCACTACCCATCCCGAGGAAATGATACTCATCACCCAAAACCAGAAGGAAATGCAGCAGATTATGAGTAATTATGTCGGGATAGTACGTTCAGACCTGCGTCTGCAGCGCGCACTTGACCGGTTGGAAATAATTTTCCGGGAAACTGAAGCACTGTATAAACGCTCCATATTATCTCCCAAATTGTGCGAATTGCGGAATATGATAAACGTAGGTTATTTAATAATAAAAATGGCGCGACAACGAAAAGAAAGCATTGGCTTGCATTATAATATTGACTACCTCCATCAGAATTCCAATGTATGATTCCCGCCTGATATATTTTCTTAGATAGCTGATATGAACCAAAACGTTTTGGTATATACCAGCCTTTTGCTGGCCATGATCTTGTGGAGTCTTTCTTTCATTTGGTATAAGCAGGTGTTCCTGTACCTGAATCCTGTAACCGTTGTATTTTTCCGCCTCGCAATTGCTTCTGTTTTGCTCCTCATCATTACCAAAACCATGGGGCTTTTGCAAAAAATCAAGCGCAAAGATCTTGGTTTGTTTCTTTTGGCTACTTTTTTTGAACCTTTTTTATATTTCCTTGGCGAAAGCTATGGCGTAAATCTGGTGGCACCCTCAATAGCTGCAGTAATTATTGCCACTATTCCACTGCTAAGTCCTGTTGCTGGTGCATGGTTCTTCAGAGAAAAATTCAGTTTTGTAAATGCCATGGGTTTTACAGTTTCTGTTGGTGGTGTTTGCCTGGTAGTGCTTGCACAGGAGGCCATTGGAAATGTTTCATTAAAAGGTGTAGCCAGCCTTTTTCTTGCTGTCTTTGCCGCCATAGGTTATTCAGCAGTTGTTAAAAAACTTACCGGAAGATATTCACCGCTGAGCATTGTTACCTGGCAAAGCTCAATAGGATTAGTGTTTTTTGCCCCCATATTTTTCATCTTCGATTTTCCTCATTTAACAGGTGTAGTTTTTACTACAGATGTCATTTACCCTTTAATAAAGCTGGCAGTTTTTGCTTCCGGATTTGCTTATATCTTTTTCACATATGGAATCAAGCGTGTGGGAATGAGTCGTGCAAACGTATTTGCAAATCTTATCCCGGTATTTACAGCTGTCTTTTCATGGTATTTTCTTAACGAAACGCTTTCCGGCCTAAAAGTTGCAGGTATATGCCTGGTGGTGGCGGGCTTATTTTTATCACAGCGCAAATCAGGAATGAATTTATTTAATTATGCAATCAAATCACGATAAACTTTATGATGCAAGGTATCTGAAGAATACAGCTACCGGTTTAAAAAAAGAGCACCGAAAAGCCCTGAAAAAACTTAAAACTTTTAAACCAGGACAGCTGGATTCAAAAATACATGCACTGCACTACCGGATATTTGATGAAGAAACTGATTGCCTTAAATGTGCCAACTGTTGCAAAACCATTAGTCCTGCTATTACGGACAAAGATGTACAAAAACTGTCGCGGTCTTTGCTGATTTCACCCGGAGAGGTGGTGGCTAAATATTTACAGACGGATGAAGATTGTGATTACATTTTCCGGAGCCAGCCCTGCCCGTTTTTGGGTGAGGACAATTATTGTGTAGTTTATGAGAACCGGCCAAAAGCCTGCCGTGAATATCCGCATACGGACAGGAAAAAATTTTACCAGCTACTTGAAATTACTAGAAAAAATATTGCTGTATGCCCGGCCGTTTTCCGCATCGTTGAGGAGGTTAGAAAAGAATTGTAAATGCAGAGGTTTTAAGCATCCGAACATATTATGGTACCAGCACATTTAAACCTGCAGGTACAATTTTAATGTTCAGTTTTTTGCCCATCTTCATGGGTTCACCATCAAAATGAATTTCTCCTTTCTTTTTTCGCTTTACCTGTATCTCATTGGTAAGAAAAGTTTCCACGTAGGGGCTTTTATCAATAGACTTTCCGAACAGTCGCAAACCCATCATTACAGCGCCCAATTTAGGGAAAGGCTTTATTACACTAACATTCAGCAGTCCGTCCTGTATGTTGGCCTCAGGTGCGATATATGCGTTGTTGCCATATTGTGAGGCATTGGCCACAGTTATTAAAAATGCTTTATGTTTGGTTTTAAATCCTTCTGATTTTAACCTGTATTTAATGGGCTTATAAGAGAAGTATTCTTTTATGGTGGTTTTAATATAGGTTAAAAACCCTCGTTTGGCTGCCACTGAAAACTGATAACCAATATGTGCATCAAAACCAACACCAGTGGTACAAAAGAATTTTACCTTGTCATTCACAATTCCATAATCGATGGAGGTTTTTCTTGCGGTTAAAAGTAACCGGATAGCGTCCTCTGTTTTCATTGGTATTTCAAGGTGTCTGGCCAATCCGTTTCCTGATCCGGCCGGGATAATGCCAAAATATACTGGTGAATGAACCAATGCGCTGGCTATCTCATTTACGGTACCATCTCCCCCAACGGCAATTACATAATTTACCCCCTCTTCAACCAGGCGCTTTGCGATTTCTGTTGCATGACCCGGTGCCTGTGTATATTCTATGACGGTTTCAAATTTGTGGTCAAGAATCTCATGAATGGAGGCTTCAATTCCATTCTTCTTCTTATTACCACTTATTGGATTTATAATAATAACTACTTTTTCCTTCACTTATCATTACTTAATTTGATGTATTTTTTTGCAAAAGTAGGATATATTTTGAATATAAACCGGATACATATTAAGGCGGGTTATAAATTCATTTAGCTTCAAAGAAGTTAAAATAGAGTTCCTAACCTTTTATTCACATATAATTTACAATTACTTTAAGTTATGCGCTTTATTTCAGCGTTTTATCATAAAAAATTATGATTTATTTAATGCTTTATTAATAAACAGGAAATAAGAATACTATTATTTTGTAGCAAAACGATTATGCTCAAACAAAATCACTATCGTACCATTGTTATTTCTGAT
>JBEPYD010000452.1:0-3895 GCA_041641575.1 Bacteroidales bacterium | reverse complement strand
AATGGTATGGTTACCGGTACTATTAAAGGAATTAGCATCCCTGTTACCAGGAAACCCTCATTAATTTCGTGGCCGCGTATCTGGGCAAAAATAAATTCAATTCCCAGACCCACACCATAGGAAACAATAATAATGGGTAATACTTTTAAAAATCCAAAAAAGAAGGCTTCCCAAAAAGTGTAAGCTTCACCAATGGATTGATAATACTGATTACCAACATTCCACATCCCAAATAACAAGGTTGGAACCATGGCCAGTACAACCACACTCATGGTGCGCTTCATGTCAATATTGTCACGAATATGCGACCCCTGCGTGGTTACCTCGTTGGGAACATAGAGGAAAGTCTCAAAGCCTTCAAAAACAGAATGAAGCTTCTCAAATTTTCCTCCTTTCTCAAACTGCGGTTTGATTTTGTCGATATAATTTCTTAAGGCTTTCACAAAAAAACTGCTTTAATTATTAATCACTGTTTAATTAACTATAAATCTGTGCCTGTTATCCCATTTCATTTTTCATCATATCCAGTCCCTGGCGTACAATGGACTGCACGGGAATCTTAGATGTGCATACAAATTCACATAAGGCCATATCTTCCTCAGCCACCTCGTATATGCCCAGTTTCTCCATCAGATCAATATCTTCAATCATGATGGATTTAACCAGAGATACAGGGTATATATCCATGGGAAATACTTTTTCGTACTGGCTGGTTATAACATATGCGCGCTCGCCACCATGTTTATTGGTGTCGATCCTGTATCTTTTCTCAGGTTGTAACCATGAAAAGAAAGTGCGCGACATGCTGTATTTTTTAAAACCGGGGCTTGCCCACCCGAAAAATTCATAATAATTTCCTTCGGGAATTATGGTTATCTGCGAATCGTAATATCCCAGATAGCTGGCTGATGTTATTTTTGAACCTGTAAGCGGATTGCCGCTTATAAACCTAAGTTCAAATTCTTTTTTAAGGTTATCTTTAATTAAAGGTGTAATGCACGCCCCGCTAATCATCTTATAATATCTGGGCTTCAGAACTTCAGAACCGGTCAATGCAACTACTTTAGAAGCATCATAAATCCCTTTCATAAATAGCCTGCCAATGATAATTACATCCTGCGGGTTCAGATACCAGATTACCTCGCCTTTGTTAATGGGCTTAACATGATGTATCTGAATTCCTACGTTTCCTGCGGGGTGGGGTCCTTTGAAATAATGCTTTACAACATTTTTTGCATTTTCAAAAACTCCGGAGGCGGGATATTTGGCATTAAGACCAAGATGAATATCACCGGTTGTTAGTTTCTTTAGCGCATTAATCCCTGTTTGAAACTCTTCATCTCTGTCTTTAACCACAAAATCATAATCAGGTGCCAGGGGCGCTGTGTCAAATGCGGAGATAAAAATATCCCGGGGAGTATCGGCAGGATTGGCAATAATAGCATAGGGCCGCTGCCGTATGGCGGGCCACAACCCACTCTCGAGAATGGTTTCTGCAATTTTTTCTTTGCTCAGATTAGCCGGATCACCCTTGGCAAAAGTTTCGTACTCAATTTCCTTGTCGGCATTGATTACCACTTCCAGTATGCGTCTCCGCTCACCACGATTTACTTCTACAACTTCACCACTCACCGGCGAGGTAAATTTTACCTCAGGATGAGATTTATCATAGAAAAGTGTGGCGCCTGCTTTCACCCGTGTGCCGGGTTTTGCGACTAATTTTGGGAAAATCCCTGGAAAATCTATTGGCTTTACAGCATACTTATCGGATAACTCTGCTTTGATATAAATTTTTTCAGATTTACCCAAAAGCTTGATATCCAGACCTTTCTTAATCTTTATTACTTTTGACATAATAAGGAGTAAACATTTGAATTTTATCGCACAAAAATAGCTAAATTTTGATTGAAACCAACGGTTTATTGTTTTTTAAATAACAGAAAATGATGAATTATACAATTCTCAATATATCTGAATGATTACATATACCTATTTTAGGATTATTATAAATAAGGAATTCGTATTTTTTGGGTTAATAGCAAAATTTGGAGCTATTTTTGAATAATGAATCCGTAATTATTGTTTGAAAAAATTCAAGCGTTTGATAAGAAAAGTATAAATTTAAGCATTGCAATGGCATAAACAGCACATTCTACTTATAAAAAGAAGTATTTTTATCAAGTAAAACGAAAAAGTTAGGTTTTCTTGCAACCTCTAATTTAACCTATAGTAAGAAAAATAATGTTGAAAAATTTAAAAAGACACATCCTCTTCTTTATGGTATGCTGGTTTATACCATATATATACGCCCAATCAAATGCAATTGAAAAAAATCCAGGCAATCAGATCCATACCCCACAGATATTCAAAAAGGGTTGGCCCCTCTCCTATCCGATTGTGCAGCTAAACAGCAATGAAAAAATAGTTCTGACCTTTGATTTTTTGGGGAATTCTCCTGAATTTTTTGATTATAAAATTGTGCATTGCGATGCCGGCTGGAATCCGGACGACCTCTGGACCTCTGATTATATGGAAGGATTTGAGTATAATCCATTGCAGAATTATGAAAGTTCGTTCAATACCTACGAGCAATATTTCCATTATACCCTGGAAATTCCAAACCAGGATGTGGTTATCACACGTTCCGGAAACTACTTACTTGAGGTTTATCCTTCAGGGGAAACCATGGATCCGGTGCTTGTAAAACGATTTATGGTTACTGAAAACCTTACTACTATTGAGCCTGCATTAAAACGTCCCGTAAGCGCATCTTTATACCAAACCTCGCAACAAATCAATACAGGAGTAAATCTTGGCGGATTGCAGATAGATGATCCTTACAATGAAATAATACTTACAATCTCCAAAAACAACAATCCACTGCATACCCAAACCATTTATGCACCCTCTATGGTGGCCGGAAATTACGTTGAATTTTATGATGCTGCTGAAAACATATTTCCCGGAGGGAATGAATACAGGGCCTTTGATATAAAGTCTGTAAAATATCAGTCGCCGCGAATCATGGATATTCAGTATCATGCCCCATACCATCATATATACCTGCATAATGATGAAAGCCGCCGTACCAGGGAATATTTTTCTGATGAAGATTTAAATGGAAAATATTATGTGGAAATTCAGGAAGGACAAAACAGTGGCACTGATGCTGATTATGTAATTGTGCATTTTAGCCTGTTGTGGCCGGTACCGGAAATAGAGGGTGATTTTTATGTGTTTGGTCACCTGAGCAACTGGCAACTGCAAGAGAGATGTATAATGGAGTATAATTTTGAAAGAAAAGCTTACGAAGCATCTATATTGGTGAAGCAGGGATACTATAATTATAAGTACGTATTTCTTCCGGAACAGGGAGATCCGAATGCACGTCTGACAGAGGGTAGCTATTTTGAAACAGAAAATGATTACCTGATTCAGGTGTATTACCGGGACAGGCGCCAGCGATTCGACCGTCTCATTGGCACCAGAACATTTAATACACATGTAAGATAAAATAAAAAAGGCCGGAAAAACCGGCCCTATATTTTATTTTTCTCCCATAAATGGATATTTATAATCCACAGGAGGAACAAAGGTTTCCTTTATACTTCGTGGAGAAACCCACCGCATTAGATTTATGATGCTACCTGCCTTATCGTTGGTTCCGGATCCCCTGGCACCTCCAAAAGGTTGCCGACCCACAACTGCTCCGGTAGGTTTATCGTTAATGTAGAAATTACCTGCAGCCTGGTTCAGCTTTTTTTCCGTTCTTTCAATTACAGCACGATCAGTTGCAAAAACTGCTCCTGTAAGGCCGTAAATAGATGTTTCATTGAGCAGGTCAACTGTTTCCTCGTATTTGTCATCCTCAAAAACATATACCGTTAATACCGGA
>JBEPYD010000451.1:0-3936 GCA_041641575.1 Bacteroidales bacterium | reverse complement strand
TCATTTAAATATGTTTCAATAATTGTCCAAACTATTTCATAATCGATCCCAAAATATTCATGTACAATTCTGTTTCGAAATCCACGAATTCTTGTCCATTCAATCTCAGGATTAACTTCTCTGAAGTCTTGGTCTATCCGATTTGCAGCTTCTCCGATTATCTCAAAATTTCGAACAACAGCATCTTTAGTTTTATCATCTGTCATAAATGAATTATAATCCATGCCCTGTATGATTCTTGTATCTTTAAAGCAGATTGTAACATATCATCCAAGAGCAATATTGTATCCCGCTTAGACATAAATTAGTTCTGAATCAATGGATTGCAAATATTCGTTTTTAATACCTTTCTTTGATACCAAATCTACCTTTACACCTAAAATATTTTCTAGCTCTTCCGCTAAATCAATAAATCTAATACCAATTTTACCTGAAAACTCAACAAGGATATCCAAATCACTATTTTGGTTTTCTTCCATACGAGAGTAAGAACCGAAAATCGCAAGTGATTTTATCGGGTATTCCTGGAACAATCTATTTCTATTACTGTCCAATGTATGTTTTATGTCTTGTAATGTTTTCATAAATCAAAAATATTAATTTTTTATCAGTCACGGGCGATTAATGAATTCAACATTGATGGTTATGATATTTTCTTTGCCATTAGCCCTAACGTTCCCGGGCTATGCCTTGTTTGGCAATCCCACGTGAATGAGTTCCTATCCACCGAGGTAGAAAAACCGGGCGAGGTAGCGTCCCTCGAAACCCATCCCCCCGCCAAATAAGGTATGAGGCCGTGTTATGCCACGTTTTATCCATTAATTATCTCATATTCAATAGTTTCTAGAGATAGTTTCTTTGTCTCAAACAGTTGTCTTTTTATGAAAAATACTCCAAGCAATAAAGTGATAAACATTATTCCAGAGGCAAAAGATAGGTTTGAGTTTAGATTTAAAAATATTGTCATGAATCCAATGTTAAACAGAAAATTTGGTATCCATGAAATTATATGAAAAATAATCATCCCTCTGCCTCTAATTTTTGATGGCAAATATTCAAGTATTAATAATGAAACTGTCACATTAAAAGTCAGTGTAAATAGAAACATATAAAGAAATATAAGCGAAATAATTACAACATTATTTTCTATTACTTGAAAGAGAATTGTATTAATTAGTGTAATTAACATTAATGAGATACTCCCATAATACAATAGTTTTTTTCGTCCAAGTGAGTCTATAAAAAATATACAAATAAATGAGGCAGCAAACCCTATTAAAAGTGGGTATAAATGTAATTCCAAGTCCATAATAAATGTTGGAGCGTGATACATATATGAAGATAATCCAGCAAATACTGTAATAATGGATAAAATTATCATTGTGTTGAGAATCAATCGTAATTTAGGCCGGAATATGCTTTTAATGTTAACATTCATATTCCTCGAAATCGGAGATTTCTTAGGAAGAATATTTATTACAAGTAGAATTAGCAAAGGGAGAAAAATATAAGGTATTTGCAAAAACTCATATTTCAATTTATCTGGTAATGCCTCGCGAAAGAAATAAAATGAAATAAAGTTATAGGTCAAATTTCCTAAAACTCCTGCCATGAAATATATCGCAAAGAATTTACCTCTATGTTTTGGTAAAAATAATTCCACAATTTGGACTTGAATTGTCATGGTCATAAATCCAAATGAAAAACCTAATAATATTCGATGAATAAAAATAAATTCAAATCCATTGAACCATTGAATCAATCCACTAATAATTGATGTGAATAAAGCAATAATTATTAACTGCTTTTTTCGGTTCCACTTATCTGCTGCAATTCCACCAATAAGGCCGCCTATTGCAAGACCAAAAGTAAAAATAGATTTAAACGTTTCAATTTGAAGATTGCTTAATTCAAATTTGTTTAATAGTAGTCCATAAGACACTGATGCCCCTGTATTAAATCCAATCATAAATGGTACAACACTTAAAATTGCTAGGATTATTAAATTCTTCTTTAAATCCATTTTCTGTCAGTTTTGTAATTTGAAATGTCTTGTTGTCCTAAAATGTGGCATAACGTTCGGGCATAAACCCAGTAGCCGCTTCCACTGTCTTTTCATAAAAGAACGAAATTATCTTATAACTTCATCACTATCCTATGAAACACCTGCGGCTATTGGGTTTGATGCCTTGTTAGGCTTTCGCCCTTATACTTTAATCCAATCCATCTATAAATTTAATATCTTTCCATAGTTTATATTCATTATCACGGAATCCGTTTAGATAAACATAAAAATGCGTATTCTTTTGCCAAAAATCCGTGAATTTGTATTCAAATCCAAAATCACACATGCATTTAACCTCGCAATCCGTTTGGCAAGTATCCCTGACATAAATATTCACTTTTTCGGAATCAAAAACAACAGAGTCTTTTAATAATCCACCACAATTATAATTGAATATTACATTTAAAGTCAATGTATCATTATCAATCGTGTAATAAAGTGTATCGCTGTCAGTGTTAATGCTTTTCATTGATGTATTTATTGGATTACTCTCAAAGCATCCAAAATAATTGGTCATTTGTAAACTTATCCCTTGAGTATAATATTCATGAACTCTATGAAAACTCAAAGAATTATCATCTGGAGTTAAGACATCAACAATCCTTTTTACAATTTGTCCTGATGAATCAATTGAAATCAATATCTCCGTTTGTGCAGGATAAGTCTCAATGCAAGCATAACAAAGCAACTCGGAAGTAATCAAGTCACATTTACTCAACTGAATATTTAGTTCTTGAAAGTTATCCTTATGTCCAATTAGGTCATCTGTATCAGCAGTAGGATTTAATTCGCTTGTTATTTTATCGAACTCTGTTTTAATCTTTTCATTGTCATAGGCAAGTAATCCAGACAGAAGTTCGTTACAATCAACATTCTGGATTAAATCATTATTATCTTCTGAATCACACGATGTTTGGGTAACAAAAATAACAATCGCAAATACTAGTATTAAGTTTTTCATAATCTCATCTTTTAGTCATTTCATATCTTAAGATGCAGCAAATAGCAGTATCGTTGCTTTGGGTGAAGCCTAACGTTCCCGGGCTATGCCTTGTTTGGCAATCCCACGTGAATGAGATCCTATCCACCGAGGTACAAAACCCGCGCGAGGTAGCGTCCCACGTGACCCGAAAGGCCTGCCAAATAAGGTATGAGGCCGTGTTGTAGCACGTACTTATTTGTCAATCAGTTTGTTTTATAATTCATTTACAATTTTTTCTTGTCTTATTTTTTTACCAGTTTCCTTGTCCGTATATTTTATAATGACAATATGTTTATTTTTTTTGTATCCATGAAATTTAGCAATTATTGGATTATTTCTAAAATCTGTCTCAGTCATAATGCGCCCCTTGGAATCCCATGTCTTCCATAATCCAGCAGATTTTCCATTGTCATAGAATTTTTGCTCCTTTAATTGTCCATTTTTGAAATATCTTTCCCATGAGCCATGTTCAATATAATCTTTGTCACTAATTACTCTTAGATTTATAATCAAATTTGTACTCCCAGCATTTTGGTATAATCTCCTGGTATCAGCTTTATTATCAATGTACCACAATATCTCACTAATTTTTCCATTTGCTTTATAAATTACGGTACTATCAAGTATTCCTTTATTAATAAAACCTGTCTCCGTTTTAACTCCATTATCATTAAAGCACTCATAATCGCCTGTGTATAAAGAATCACCTTTGTAATATTTTGAATCAGTTAATTCCAGATCATGCATACAAACTTTCTGTCCAATAGTCAAATTTGAAACGAGTGTCATTATAAAAATCAGTCCGAAATTTGCTTTTTTCTTCATCATCTAATTCTATTTTTTAATTCTCAGGTTTTGCAGGGTTTTTCAGTATGTGTTACAACGGTTG
>JBEPYD010000450.1:0-3946 GCA_041641575.1 Bacteroidales bacterium | reverse complement strand
GCATCAGGAATTCAGTTGTTAAGGTTATCCACAGAAAATGATGGACAAAGATCAAATACATTCCCTGCTCGATCCGGTGATAATGATGGCCGTGGATGCAGGGAATCATATTCTTTCTGTTTATGAAAAAGCGGAAATAGAAGTAAAAACCAAAGACGATAAAACACCCCTTACCACAGCAGATACCTTATCGCATGGCGCCATCGTGCATGCACTTTCACCCCTGGGATTTCCGGTGTTGAGTGAGGAAGGAAACATCCCTGCGTATGATACCCGCAAAAACTGGGAGACTTTTTGGCTTATTGATCCCTTGGACGGAACAAAAGAATTTATTTCCAGGAATGGTGATTTTACAGTAAATATTGCCTTGATACATAAACAGCAACCTTTAATGGGAGTGGTTTACGTACCTGTTTCCGGTGAATTGTTTTTAGGAGCTCCGCATACAGGCGCCCGGCGAACCCTTATAAAAAATAATGATGCCCGTAAATGGGAAGCAAACAGTCAACGCCTTAAAGCTGCCCCTTTGCCTGGAAAAGATGGCATACGGGTAGTTGCCAGCCGTTCGCATCTGAACGAGGAAACAGAAACTGCCATACAGGAACTTGAGAAACAGTATGGACATGTGGATCTTAAAAGCCGTGGCAGTTCCTTAAAATTGTGTATGGTAGCCTCGGGCGAAGCACATGTATATCCACGATTTGCACCTACCATGGAATGGGATACCGCTGCCGGACATGCCGTGGCCATACATGCCGGACTAGAAGTAGTGGAGCCCCTTACCGGGAATCCGCTGCATTATAACAAAGAGGATTTGCATAACCCATGGTTTGTAGTAAAATCGCCAAACCTGCCCTGGAAATATAAACAATAAGAAATACTTATCTCAAATATACCAAGCATGATATCACAACAGGAAAAAGAAAAATTATTACGGCAGCATGCCAAAGTTATTTGGTTTACAGGTCTCTCCGGCGCAGGAAAATCTACCGTTGCCGAGGCTTTGGAAAAAAGATTGCACGAAGATGGATTTAAAACCCAAATGCTGGATGGTGATATCATCCGTAACGGCATTAATAAAAACCTTACATTTTCCATCGAGGACAGGCTGGAAAATATACGCCGGATTTCTGAAGTATCGAAATTGTTGCTATCCGGAGGTGTCATTTGCCTGAATACCTTTATCAGTCCTACCCAGGAAATACGTGACATGGCCCGCTCCATCATAGGTCCGGGAAATTTTATTGAAGTATATGTGGCCACTCCCCTGGAAGTATGTGAAAAACGTGACGTGAAAGGACTTTACAGGGCTGTCCGTTCCGGCGTTATCAAAAATTTTACCGGCATCACTTCACCTTATGAACCTCCCGTAAACCCTGACCTGTCGCTCAAAACACAGGACCGTTCAATAGAAGAAGCTATGATGGAAGTATATGACTTTATTCTACCGATGATAAAATACCGGGAGTAAAGTTGAGAGAAATGGCCGTGGTATGGAATGATCGCCAAAAGTGAAAAACACTTGCGGCAGTATGCAGGGGGAGGAATCCGCAGAATAGTCGAAACAAACCATACAACACCCCGTCATCATGAGCGCAGCGTAATGATCTGTCAGCAATAAAAAGCAACAAAGGTAGCATGGGAAGTAAGCTATAGCAGACAGATCGCCACGTCGTACCTCCTTCCGCCTCCGCAATACTGCGGCGGACACAACGCCGATGACGAGCTTTGAAGAAAACAGCCAAACCAGACCTCGCTCTTCCGGATTTGTAATCCGGAAGTCTTTCATCCATGGATTTGTAATCCATACCACACCGTTCCTCCTTCCGCCTTCTCGCACCCCTCTAACTCCTC
This sequence comes from Bacteroidales bacterium, assembly GCA_041641575.1. GTDB lineage: Bacteria > Bacteroidota > Bacteroidia > Bacteroidales > JBEPYD01 > JBEPYD01. The sequence continues at coordinate 2,092 of JBEPYD010000450.1, read as the reverse complement.
CCGACAAATTCATCCACGGGACAGGCTCTAAAGATGAAGAACCTCCAACGCGCGACTGATGGTGTTGTTGTTATGATGATGCGCTTTGTGGAAACCATGCTTGCCGAAACGACCATACAACACACCGTCATTACGAGGGCGCAGCCCGTGGTAATCTGTTGGCAATGGAAAACAACATCAAGGTAGCTGTGGGCGTAAGCAATAGCAGACAGATTGCCACGTCGTTCCTCCTCGCAATGACGGACTTCGTGGAAAACACAATCAAGATAGGATGGGGAGTCATTTGACGCAAACAGACCGCCACAAGTGGAAAACACTTGCGGCAGGAGGCAAGGGGAATAGTCGGTTAACGGGTTACTGGGTTACCTGGTTACAGGGATACAGGGTTTCAGGGTTACCGGGTTTCAATGTTACTTCCATTTTACCCTGAAAGGGTATAACATGAATAGCCCGGGTTGGCAACCCCGGGTTTTGCATGCCCATTGCGTACCGTGGCAACCACAAATGCTATTTGAAATACCTTGCATTGGCATGCCACGGAATTACCACAGACCTTTTATATAATAAAAATATATCACGCATTAGAAATGCGCGCCAGGGAAGGTATTCCGGGGAAAGGAAGGATCGCCACAAGTGAAAAACACTTGCGGCAGGATACAGGGGAAGTTAACGGGATGGTACTTCCACCTTCGCCCAAGGCTTCGGTGGGAGAGGAACATCTCCCCAAGAGGAGGTGTTCGTGGTTGCCAATAAAATTTGTAAATTCGCATAACTAAATTTTTATGCAATGGCCCGGGGATTAGAAGCTATCAGGATTTTGTATTGTCGTTATGCCGGTCAGCTCGTATTTTTCGCAGCTATTGGCATTATTTTGCTTTCGGTATTGCCCATTGCTTCCATGAAAGAAGAGGCGGTTGTAACTACAGGCTCCGGCAAAGGATATGCCGCTCACCTGACAGCTTATGCTGTATTGTCGCTGTTGGCTTATTCTTACACATTTGTTCATCATCAAAAAAATTCCCTTGTGAAAAGTGCACTGGCAGTGTTCTTTTTTTCTGCCCTGTTAGAAATTGTACAACTTTTTATTCCTTACCGCAGTTTCAACCCTTTCGACATGCTTGCAAATGCCATGGGCGTGCTGGCCGGCATTGCTACCGGATATCTTCTCTTTTACAAAATGAATCTGTTACAAACAAAAAATTGATATGAGCCGCTTCTGTATGCGCATCTGCCTCTTTTTACTTTATATAACCCCTGGCACTTTCTTTCTGTTGCCTTTGACAGCGCAGGACGTATACCAGCATGTATCACACAAAGATATTTATGCTTTCCTCGATGAACTGGCATCCCGTAAGGTGATTGAACTAAATTCAGTAGTGAAACCATACTCCCGGCGGATGATAGCGCTCAAATTGCAGGAGGCTGCAGCGCATCGCGACAAGCTAAATTTACGACAACAAAAGGAACTTGATTTTTTTCTGCGCGACTTTAACAAAGAATTGAAAGAGGGTAAAAATTTTAATAAAAGACTGGATCTTTTTTATTATGATGACAGCCTTTTCACCCTTTCGGTGAACCCAATACTTGGTATCCAATACTGGAATAATGGGGATGGCAGCGCCTACCACCGGTGGAATGGCGGGGAGGCTTTTGCATATGTCGGCAATCATTTGGGGGTATATGCCAGCTTACGCGACAATCACGAAACGGAACGATTGTCTGACCCGGCTTTCATGAACATGCGCATGGGTGCCAACTATAAGGCACAATATGATTTTAGTGAAATGCGTGGAGGTCTGGTGCTTAGCTGGAAATGGGGCTCGCTGGGCCTTGTAAAAGACCATTTTGAATGGGGCGATTATTATCGTTATCCGAATATTTTCTCAGCCAGAACCCCATCGATGCCCCATATAAATCTGCAGATTGACCCTGTGCCGTGGTTTTCTTTCGATTATATCCATGCATGGATGGTTTCAGAAGTAACAGACAGTGCCCGCAGCCAATGGTATACCAATGCCTACGGCACGTTTTACCGCGAGGTTTTTAAACCCAAATTTTTATCGGCCAATATGTTTACCTTTCGTCCGGTGAA
>JBEPYD010000449.1:3308-3966 GCA_041641575.1 Bacteroidales bacterium | reverse complement strand
ATACCATACAAGGTACTGAAGCTGATCCTTTAGTAACAACCGGCAGTTGCGATACTGTTACATTAAGCAACAACATAAATCAACTCAGTTCTTTAGAAGGAGTCTCATTTGACGTTGGTAGCCATAGCATAGTCTGGACTCTGACCAGGCAGGATGGCAGCCAACTGGAATGTATTAGTCAAATAATTGTAACAGGGTATGGCCAAATTATTGTTTCTCCCTCCGCAGGAGATGGTTCAGAAGAAAACCCTTTTGAGATTGCCTCCTTAGAAAATCTTTTCTGGCTCACGCAAAATAAATTGAATTGGGATAAATTTTTTATTCAAACGCAAAACATAAATGCTTCTTCAACGAAAGACTGGGACGGAGGGCTTGGTTTTATTCCAATTGGTGATACAGATACCACCTTTAAAGGCACATATAATGGCAATGGGCATATCATTGACAGCCTTTATATTAACCGCACCACCGGACGTACCGGAATGTTTGGCAATACCGCAGGTGCAGCTATCTTAAATTTAGGCCTTACAAATGTTGATATCACAGGTGGTTTGGCTACAGGTGCTGTAACGGGCTATAGTTTGAGCACAACTTATGAAAAATGTTTTGCTACCGGCATTATTACAGGAAATAATTATACAGGAGGTTTAGTGGGAGG
>JBEPYD010000449.1:0-3298 GCA_041641575.1 Bacteroidales bacterium | reverse complement strand
GACTGCTATGCTGATGTTCAGGTAACCTTAACAGGCACAGAAGGGGGTGGTGTATTGGGAAGAAACAGGGGTACAGTAAAAAACACATACAGTTTAGGAAGTGTTACCGGGAATGACAACTTTAAAGGGGCTTTCCAGGGAAATGGTTACACAGGAAGCTTTATTGAAAATTGTTTTTGGAACAGCACCCTTTCTACCAACGCTCAGGGAAGCGGCACGGGGAATGATGCTGGCTTACTTGCCCTTACCAGTGATCAAATGACAAGCGCTTGTACCTTCCTTGCTGCCGGATGGGATATAATGAATGATACTTTAAATGGAAAAGCAGATATTTGGGGATTCAACCCTGAATATAATAATGGCTTCCCTTTCTTAAGCTGGGAAGATTATGAGAGCCATTATCAGGTTACACAACTATCCTGTACAGACACTTTAGAATTCGCAAATACTATAGGCCTCTCAAGCTATACCATACAAGGTACTGAAGCTGATCCTTTAGTAACAACCGGCAGTTGCGACACAGTTACATTAAGCAACAACATAAATCAACTCAGTTCTTTAGAAGGAGTCTCATTTGAAGTTGGTAGCCATAATATAATCTGGACTCTGACCAGGCAGGATGGCAGCCAACTGGAATGTACCAGTAAAATTAACATATCAGGCTATACAGGGTATATACAAATACAGGATGGTGTAAACATATACCCCAATCCTGCCACTGATCAGATTAAAATAAGCAATCTAATTGGGAATTCCATTATACAGCTACTTGATTACAGAGGTAAAATTATGCAAGAGATAAAAACCTCTTCAAATTCTGTAATAATTGATGTATCAGAAAATAAAAAAGGCTTCTACCTTATAAGGATAGTAAATAAAAACAGCTTAAAAATGAAAAAAATAACCATTAATTAATTTGGAAATAATATAAAAAATGAAAAGCAGCTCTTTAGGGCTGCTTTTTTTTTGAAAAAAATTATTCTCAATTTGGTTTAAAACCTAATTTATTACTTTTACAAACTATACAAAAAACTAACTTAAAAATAATTAAAAATGAGAACTATAACTTTAATTGTTCTTTTAATATCTTTATTTGGAGATATAACTTTCGCCCAACAACCATTAATTCAAAACGCATCAGAAAGAAAAGCGATAAGCCTTAATGGAAACTGGGAATTTATTATTGATCCCTATGAAACAGGATATTATGACTACCGTTACATGCCCCGCGAGGAAAGCGGCACCCCCGGCAGCGGCTTTTATGCAAACCAAAAGCAAAAAGAAAAAGATGAGCTGATCGAGTATCAGTTTAATCCAGCCATCACACTTCAGGTGCCGGCTGACTGGAATTCACAACGTCCGGAACTGACTTTCTATGAAGGATCCATATGGTATAACCGACCCTTTGCAATAGAAAAGAAAGCTGATAAGCGATACTTTCTTTATTTTGGAGCTGTAAATTACGAAAGTATAGTGTACCTGAACGGCCAACGTGTGGGAACCCACACCGGTGGGTTTACTGCATTCAATTTTGAAATAACCGATTATTTAGAGGATGGAGATAATTTCACAACCCTGCTGGTAAACAATACCCGTAAAAAAGAAGCCGTACCCACTGTAAACACCGATTGGTGGAACTATGGGGGCATTACACGCGATGTGTTTATTGTTGAAACCCCTGCAACGTTTATCGAGGATTATTTCATTCAGCTTGATCCGGAAAACGAAAATACCATTAGCGGATATGTAAAACTTAATGGCAGCGAATCCCAAACGGTAAATGTAAAACTTGAAGAACTGGGTATAGACGAAAAATTGGAAGTATCCCCTGATGAAAAAGCCAAATTTTCCTTCCCGGTAAGGAAATTACAAAAATGGACGCCTGAAAACCCTAAACTTTACACCTTAACCCTCACAGGTGATGGTGAGCTGATCACAGATAACATCGGTTTTCGAACCATAGAAACAGAAGGCACGAGCATTTTGCTGAATGGTGAGGAGATATATCTGCGTGGCATATGCATCCATGAGGAAAATCCGCTAAAAGAAGGCAGGGCAACCACCCGTGGCGATGCTTACACTTTGCTTGGATGGGCCAAAAAGTTAAATTGTAATTTCGTACGTCTTGCACATTATCCGCATAATGAACACATGATTAAAGTAGCCGAAGAAATGGGATTAATGGTGTGGAGTGAGGTACCGGTTTACTGGACCATTGACTGGGAAAATCCCCAAACATATGCAAATGCAGAAAATCAACTGCATGAAATGATAAGCCGCGATAAGAACAGAGGAAACATTATCATTTGGTCTGTGGGTAATGAAACACCATTGAGCGAACCGCGCATGGAATTTATGAGCAATTTGGCAAAAAAAGCAAAAGAACTTGATCCATCACGTCTGATATCGGCCGCACTTGAAGTGCATGCCTCTGATGAAGATCCTATGGTACAGGTCCTGGAAGACCCGCTAGCAGAACACCTCGACGTGATGAGCTTCAATGAGTACATCGGCTGGTACTGGGCCGGAAGCCCCACCAACATACCTAAATATAGTTTTGAATTTAAATTTGATAAACCAGTACTCATTAGTGAACTTGGAGCAGGTGCCTTACAGGGCTTCCATGCCGATCCGGAAACACGTTGGTCAGAGGAGTATCAACTCAGCCTTTATGAAAACCAGATAAAGCTGATAGAAAAACATCCACAGATTAAAGGTTTTACTCCCTGGATACTGGCAGATTTTAAATCTCCAAAACGCCCACACCCGGTATTCCAGGATTACTGGAACCGCAAAGGACTTATTTCCAATCATGGTATACCCAAAAAAGCTTTTTACGCATTGCAAAAGTTTTATGAGGAAAAGAAAAGCAAATAGATACACCTAACTAAACACACACACATGAAAAACATAAAAAAGCTAAGTGTAGCTCTTTCATTCCTGCTTTTTGCGCTCCTGAGTGCATGCAGTATGGAGAATGAAACAAACAACATAACCCTGGACCCATCCCAAAAATACCAGGAAATTGATGGATTCGGAACATGCATGATCACCTTTACCACATGGCCGGAAGCCTATCATGATCCTGCATTTTGGGATACCATAGTACACGACCTGGGTGTGAGCCTGATGCGCATACCCATGCCAGAACATATGGAAAGAACAAACGACAACGATGATCCGGAGGTATTTAACTGGCAAAATTTCTATACCGGAGATAATGTAAACCGGTCGGGTTTTGATTCTGGCATGCAATTACTGCAAGAGCTTAAATCAAGAGGAGTAAACAGGTTTTTGG
>JBEPYD010000448.1:0-3966 GCA_041641575.1 Bacteroidales bacterium | reverse complement strand
ATGGATATCTGCCATGGCACCGGCCTCCTGCATACTGATTTTGGCATTGGTGATACCTCCATTGTAAAGCGGCTGCGTGATTTCACCATAGATTTTGTACTGGTCTTTAGGCGCTGATGGGAAGGATGCATCCGAAAACGGTAATTCGGCATCTATTTCAACCACATCGCTCTGGTATGTCGCCAGTCCGGTGAGTTGGATATCCGGAAGCCTGCCTGTTTTTATGCCCATGATGGTATAGTCGTTTTGTTGCTTTTGCAGCGTTTCCATTTGCCATGCCGGGTGATTTAATTGCAATGCCTGCCAGCATGAGTCAAGGGTTATCACTTGCGACAGAGCCATTGGCATGATGATAAAATATGTCAGAACAGCTACAGATATTTTTACAAAAACCTTCATGTTATATTTATTTAGAATTTGCGGGTTTAAGGGCAGCATTTATAAATTGTACCACCTCGTGCTTGCGATTTTCTAAAAAGGCTTCAAAAGCATCGTTATCATTATTAAACATCATAAATTGCACGAGTGGACGGCCTATAAAGGGGAAAACACACATACTAATCGTGTTTATGATGAGTTGGCGAAAATCAACGGGGGCCACCTCTTCATTTTCAATGGCTTTGTCCAGGGAAGCTTTAAAACCAGCAAAATATTGTCCCCGCATATCGCCGGTAATTTCCTGCATCAGATTAAGGGTCTCCTCCGGATCACGATTAATTTCCATGATAATAAAGCTTGCGATAAAAGAATTTTCCGCGAGAAGGTCAATATAACTATGAACAAAGAACTCAATCTTTTTCATAACCGGCATTTCTTCATTGGTGAGCACATTGCCTATAGCCGGAAAGAACCGGGCAAATACGTCCATAAATATTTGCCTGAACAGTTTCTCCTTGCTACGGAAATAATAATGCACCAGTGCTTTGTTCATGCCCGCCTCATTTGCAATTTCCTGCATGCGTGCCCCATGATAGCCCTTGCGAATGAATACGTTTCGTGCTGCGTTCAGGATTTGTGCTTCCGTATTTTGATCTTTTTCACTCATTTACCAAATGGTTTATATAATTGGTTTAACCATATGGTCAAAATTATGAATTTAAATTTAATTCTGCAATTTTTTAATGAAAATATTATATCCATCTTGAAACCAGAGCTCCTGAATTTTAATGATTCGAACAATATATTTCATTAACTTTGCTGAATGTCATTTAAAAACGCCTTTATATAATACATTCTTAAAATGAATTACAGAGCCATTTTCTCTTCTTTCGCAATTCTGATCTTTTCTGGCAGCTTATTAGTAGCCCAACCCATCCCCGACATTACCGCTGAAGAGTTGCAAACACATTTGTTTTTTCTTGCCTCCGACGAGTTAAAGGGGCGGTATCCCGGAACCCCCGAAGATTCAATTACCGCCAACTATATTTTGAACCAGTTTACAGAAGCCGGTCTGGAGCCTTTTGCGGGTGGTTTGCAGGCTTTTGAAATTGTTACCGGCGTAGAGACGGGTAATGACAATGTAGCCAGCTTAAATAATAAAACCCTTATACTAAAGGAAGATTTTTATCCGCTATCCATCTCGGAAAACGGAGATTTCTCAGCATCTGTAGCGTTTGGTGGCTGGGGACTTGAAATTGAAACAGACACTTTTTCGTGGAATTCATATAAAGATTTGGATGCCACCGGTAAGTGGATACTTTTGCTTGAAGGTGTTCCGGAAAACTATAAAAACAATGGCCTTTTTGAACCTTACCTTGATGCAGCGCATAAAGCACGGATAGCCAAAGAGAATGGAGCGATAGGCATGATTTTATTTTATTTGGATAAGGCTAATTCTTTTAAAAAACTTAATAAACAGGATTTTCCTGCCGGCGTGGCTGCGCTTCAGGTATCAAAAGATATAGCCCTTGAAATGCTGCAAACTAGTAGAGCATATAGTTCCAATTTACTGGAAGACGCTCAAAAAGGTAAAGAACCCATCAGTTTCCCGCTTGAATCTACATTTACAGCCAGCATTGACATCCGGAAAACCTATGCCAGCACATATAATGTGGCAGCCATTGCTAAGGCTAAAGGCCGGTTGCAGGATGAATACATTGTAGTGGGTGCTCATTACGACCATCTGGGTATGGGTGGTGCAGGTTCTTCCAGTCGCCAGCGCGATACGATTGCCGTGCATTATGGGGCCGATGACAATGCTTCCGGAACAGCAGCCCTTGTGGAAATTGCGGAGAAATTTGCTGCTCATACCGACGAGCTAAACCGATCCGTGATATTTGTAGCCTTTGGTGCAGAAGAAAAAGGACTGCTGGGGTCAAAATATTTTGTAGACAGTGCTGATTTTGATGTGACCAACATTAAAGCCATGGCCAATATGGATATGATAGGCCGCTTCAACAACAAACAAATGATACAGGTTGGTGGTACAGGCACTGCGCCGGAAATTCCGGATATACTCATTCGTATGCAAAAGGACTCCTTCCCTGCCCTGGCCATGAATGAAGCCGGTTTTGGCCCAAGCGATCATGCTGCTTTTTACGGTAAGGACATTCCCGTATTCTTTTTCAGTACAGGCGGACATAGTGAATATCACACCCCTGCCGACACACCTGACAAAATAGACTTTAAAGGCTTGCAAATAGTCTCAGATTATGTTTATAATGTGGTATACGATCTAAGCACCCGTGAGCAGAACCTCACCTTTACGGAAGCCGGACCCAAAACACGCAGTACGGGTCGAACGAGCCTGAAAGTAACCCTTGGCATTATGCCTGACTTTGCTTCACAGGATAATAAAGGCCTGGGCGTGGACTTTGTATCACCGGGTAAACCTGCAGAAGGTGCGGGTATGAAAAAAGGAGATGTTATTATTGGCATCAATGGAAATGAAATAAAAAACATACGCGACTACATGTTTCAGCTCTCAAAGCTTGAAGCTGGTGAGCGCATCACCGTAAAGGTTATTAGAAACGGATTGGAAGAAACCCTCATTGTTCAGTTATGATATGATAACACCGTAGTTTTGATTTTTAGTTTATATTTGCACCCAAACAAATTAAGATAACCAGATTATTTAATCGTAGAATGAAAAAGAATACTTTATTCTGGATACTTGCAGTAATTGTAACGATAGGCTCAGCGATCTACCAACGGTATACCGGACCCACTTACCCCAAAAGACTATCGGTAGAAATCCAGGGGAATGAATATAAAATGCAGCTTCCCAGAAGCGAATCCGGGGAGAAAGATGCCCGGATTGAGATACCTGTTCAGGATAAAGCTGTGAATGGAAGGATTTATTACCGGAAATATCCTACCTCCACTGAGTGGACTGTGGAAAATCTAATTCGTGAGGATGAAGCACTTGTTGCATTTATTCCCAATCAACCACCTGCAGGTAAAATTGAGTACTACATAGTGCTTAACAGAGGTCAGGCGCTGGAGTTTGATATCGCTAAAGATGATCCGATTGTAATTCGATATAAGGGCGATGTTCCTGCATGGGTACTCATACCACATGTTTTATTTATGTTTGCAGCCATGCTTCTTTCCAATCTGGCGGGATTACTGGCAGCTTTTAAACGTGAGCGGTTCAGATTTTATACAGGTTTAACACTTATTCTTCTGTTGCTTGGAGGTATGATACTCGGACCTGTAGTTCAATTATTTGCCTTTGGGGAACTATGGACTGGGGTTCCCTTCGGTTGGGACTTAACAGATAATAAAACACTTGTGGGTGTTATATTCTGGGTGATTGCCTGGGTTGGGAACCGGAAAAAATCAAGACCCGGACTTACCATACTTGCCGCAGTTATCCTATTAGCTATCTACCTTATACCCCACAGCTTAATGGGCAGCGAACTTGATCATTCCACCGGAGAAATAACTACCGGATTTATCCGGGGGTTCATTTTTTAGCAAAAAAAAAGCAGGCCAAAAGCCTGCTTTTTTTTTAATACTTTTCAT
>JBEPYD010000447.1:0-3967 GCA_041641575.1 Bacteroidales bacterium | reverse complement strand
TAATGGGGTGCTGATTTCCTTTTATAATTCAAGTAAAAACCATTTGGCAGAGGAATTCTCCTTGTCAGTTCTAGCAAGTCTGTGACATGTTGTTATTCTATAAGCAGAAAACAACATTGCCATGAAGAGATGAAAAGTAACTGACGCGCATTTATAATGCGTGTTTAATTTTTCTCTATCTTACCATAAAGGCTATAGAACAAGCATACCACCATGGAAAATGACCCGATGTTCTATGAAAAAATAGTCAGTTGCTAAGTTATACCGCATCTAAAACCTAAACCTGCCTGATGAATAATCTCTTATCTTGAAACGCACAAGTGGAAAACACTTGCGCTAGTTGGGGTGCTAATGAGGTGCTAATTTCCTTTTATAATTCAAGTAAAAACCATTTGGCAGAGGAATTCTCCTTGTCAGTTCTAGCAAGTCTGTGACATGTTGTTATTCTATAAGCAGAAAACAGCATTGCCATGAAGTGATGAAAAGTAACTGACGCGCATTTGTAATGCGTGTTTAAATTTTTCTCTGTCTTGCCCTCAAGGCTAGAGAACAAAAGGAGATACCATGATAGCTGGGTGATGGATGAAAAACAACTTGCAGGGTTATAGTTTTAGCGACCTAAATTCTAAACCTGCCTGATAAATAATCCTATTACATGAAAAGCACAAGTGGAAAAAACTTGCGCTGGTTGGGGGCTAGTTGGGTTAATCCGCGCCGGAATGATCGTCACAAGTTATAAATTTGCGGCAGGATGTCAGGAAGCAGGGGAAATCGGACACGCAGAAAGAAGAGTGCTTTTTTTCATTTTTATTTGATCAAACTTCCCTACTTTTGCCAACCTTTAAATGAGATAATAATATCTCTATTTATCTTTTATATCACTATGAAAAAACTTCTTATTTCAACCCTTGTATTGACATTTTCCATTTCCTCCCTTATAGCACAAAGCGGTTCAATTAAAGGTTTGGTAACTGACGAAACCACCAATGAAGTTATTCCTTTTGCCACCGTTGCAATTATCAAAACTGGTCAGGAGAATGCCCTTACCGGAAGTGTTTCTGATAGAGACGGCCAGTTCTACATTGAAAATGTGCCGTATGGCACCTATAATGTACTTGTTTCTTTTATTGGTTTTAATTCACAAGAAGTATCAAACATTACTATTTCTGCTGTTAACAAAGAAATTGCTGTTGGCAACATCGCATTGGCACCCAAAATTATAGAAATTGAAGAAGCTGAAGTAAGTACAATGGTTAATACAACTGTGGGTAAAATCGACAGGAGAACTTACCGGCCCGCAGACTTTGAAACTGCCAGGGGAGGAACTGCCATAGACATATTAAGCAAAATACCTGCTGTAACCATTGGCGGCGATGAAGAAATAACGGTGCGGGGGGCAACAGATTTTGTAGTTTATTTAAATGGAAAGCCTGCCAATGCAAGCGCATCTGTATTACTGGGCCAAATTCCTGCTGAAAATACCCAAAGTATTGATATAATTACCGTACCTACTTCAAGATACGACGCACAGGGAATGGGAGGAATTATTAACATCACCACCACACGTGTTGTAAATAAAGGGCTTACAGTGCTTGCCACAGGAATGATCGGGGGCACCCCCTGGAAAAATGATGAAGATGTATTCAGTACACATAACCTGAATAACAACCGGCTGAATGGTGGCGTTACCCTGCATTATAATATGAATAAGCTTAACCTGCATGGTTCAGTAAATTATTCCAATAAAAATAATAAGGGAATTGGAGACATTTATACCTATATCTATCAGGACGAAAACCAGCCTTATGCCAATGAATATTACATTCTGGATGGAGACGGTGCCCGGCCAAAGTGGGATAAAAATCTGTTTACCCATGCCGGACTTGATTATCAAATAAATAACAATGCCAACTTCTCTGTTAACTACCAGTATTCTGACCGAAATACCGGACGTGCAGCGCATTATAAATACAACACATATTTCAGCAACAGCACCACTGGCCAACCCATAAACGGAACCTTATACGAACTCTATAATCCAAACGACATTTACCGGAAGGGACACTTTCAAAGTATAACCATGGATTATAACCTGAAAATGGTGAACGATGCATCATTAAATGCTTCTTTTCTTTTCGAGAATTCAAACCTGGAGCAAACCATAGACAATAAGGAGTTTGCCTATGTTGGTAACCGCCTATACTATGATTATTATTCTAATGATGATGGCAACCCGGTATTTCATTCCTTTCAAAAGGATGAGACCCCTTTAAATGCCTACCGTATTGCCATAAATTATAAAAAGGAATTAAAGAACGGCAATGCCTTAAGTATGGGCATAGCTTCGCAATGGGTGCGCCTTGAAGGCTCTTATGAGTATGATACGGTAAACACCAATACAGGTAATTTTGAAGGGTATAATTACTTTGACAATACCATTAACCTGAACCGGGATGTTTATGCAGCCTACTCTGAATATACGGGTATTTATAAAAAGCTGAGCTACATCCTTGGTGTGCGGGTGGAATATCTTGATCAGCAAATGAGTGTAACCAATACCAGTTATTTTGAAGAAGTTTACGATGTATTTGGAGAAATAGGCCGTGATTTTAACAGAAAGGATTTCAGCCAAAACCGGTTTGATATTTTTCCTACATTGCATTTAAAATATCAGGCGAGCGAGGCAGATATTATCTCACTGTCGGCCAGTCATCGGATCAACCGCCCGCCTGCCAAAGACATGGCTCCTTTTCTTTACAGGCGCCACCAGGAAATATTTGAAATGGGCGATCCGCTCCTGGAGCCCGAATACAGCTGGAATTCGGATCTTACTTACAACCGGCTTCTGGGCAAACACAACATCATTCTTACTGGGTTTGTACGTACCACCTCCAATGCCATTTACCGGGTAAACCGCCTGGATTATGATTTGGCCAATTTGGGCGGTGTGTTACTCAGAAGTTATACCAATGCCGGAAGCCAGCTTGCCACAGGAGGAGAACTGGGCCTAAACCTGGCGGTGCATAAAAAGGTTAAGCTATTTGTCGGAGGTTCCCTCTATCAGTTTTCTGTGGAATCGAATGAAGAGCTTTTTGGTGACCAGAGTAAAAGCAGCAGCCTGAACTGGGATGCAAAATCAAACCTGAACTGGGTAATAACAGATCCGTTAAAATTAACCCTGGACTACTCCTTTAAATCCCGAACGGTCACTCCACAGGGGGAGAATATCGAATTCCAGGTCATGAATGTGGCGCTGAATTTTACCCCGGAAAAATTGCAGGGATGGAGTTTCTTTGCAAAAATGCTGGATGTGCTGCAAACAAATCAGTCTGGAGGATTTACAGGCGCAACAGCAAACGGCATGGAAGTATTCCAACGCGACTGGATATATGATTACGAAGGACAAATCCTGGAAATAGGTGCTACTTTCAACTTTAATCATAGCAAGGAAAAAGTAAAACAGCGGCTGATTGGTAATGAATATTTTTAATAAGGTCTTAGAGCTGTTGCATTTATAATTCATGTAAAAACCATTCGTTAGAAAAATTCACCTTCTCCGCTCCCGCAAGTCTGTGACTTGTGGTTATTCCATAACCCGAAAACAGCAATCAGTTAAGCGATGAAAAACAATTTGCGCATTTGTAATGCGTGCTTAATTTTTCTTTTTTGCCATCAGGGCTGAAGGATACCCAAAAACTCCAGGTGGAGAACGGGGCAATGGATGAAAACAACAGGCAGGTGTAAAGTTTTACGAATTTAAAATATAAACCTGCCTGCTAAAAAATCTCTTTTCTTGAAACGCACAAGTGGAAAACACTTGCGCTAGTGGTGGCTTGAAAAGCACAAGTGGAAAACACTTGCGCCAGGGGTCTTCTTTTTTTGTGCCAGTGCTTAAAAGTTGTAAATTGGGGAAATCTGGATGTTTAGGCAACAGATTCAACTCATTACAGGCCGAGAACCTGATATA
>JBEPYD010000446.1:0-3977 GCA_041641575.1 Bacteroidales bacterium | reverse complement strand
CCGGTGAGAATTTTCATCAGGGTTGATTTTCCTGCACCATTGGGGCCGATAAAGCCTATGACCTCACCTGATGAAATTTCAAAGGAAACATCATTCACAGCAATCTGACTGCCATACTTTTTGGTAATATTAGAAATACTGATGGACATAAATACAAGTCATTTTTTAACAAAGATAAGCTAAATTGAGCGGCATATCAATCTGCTCATGAGAATAACTGTATGACTATTTAGTGTTTGTCCATAATATCCGCTAACTTCGTTATGCTCGCCCCAAAATTGCTCATTTACATCAGTAAACTCCGCATTTTGGGGCTTCGCAAGCCTTGTTATCGAACATTATAATCCAAACACCAGACTTTATGGACAAACACTATTTAGGCGTCAGGTGAATATAACAAAGTAAAACATACCAGTTGTAAATAAGCGCTGCGGAAAATCATGCAATTGCTGAATATAAAGTGTTGATTAGGTCTATAAAACAGAGTGTTCTTATCGAAAGATCGAATTCAAAGTCTGTCCAGTAATTCATGTGGGGGCTTGTGAATATGGAATGAGTTTACTAATGCATAACGCAGAAGTCGGATTTTATAGACAGACGTTAAATAAGCCTACGAACAGCACTACCCAAGGAAATATTCATATTCTTAAAATCAAAATTTTCGATAAGGTTTATTCCGGGGCTTTTTCCGGGGGTAATGCTGCCATATTTTTCATCAACTCCCAGTGCAGATGCGCCATTGATTGTAGCCCACCGGATGAGCTCTGCAAATGGCGTGGCAGGAAAATGTTGTGCAATGAGTTGCATCTCAAACAATATGCTGAGTTCTGTATTTGAGGCAAGGCTGTCTGTGCCAAGTGCCATGGGAATTCCAGATGCAATAAATTGTGAAACAGGAGGCATTTTTCCTTCAATATATAGATTTGAGGCCGGACATAAAACCAGGGTAACCCGGTTAAAATGTGATTTGTAGATATGCAAATCTTCTTCATCGACCTGGGTATTGTGTACCAGCAATACCGGAATTTCTGAAGTTAGCAGGCGTGTGAGTAATTTAGCCACAGGCTTTCCTGCAGGTACATAATCAGGAAAGGGAACCCGAAATTCTTTGAATAAATCAGCCATAGCTCCGGTACCATTTTCAAGGAACTCTACTTCATGGATGCCTTCCTGGTTATGTATGGAAATTAGATTATGCCTGTTTTCCCTGTTTATTTGTTCCAGCAATGTGGATGATGCGCTATACAAAGAATGCGGTGAAAGACTAACTTTTAGCCCTTGTGCAGAAAATTTATCTTTAATGATGAGGTATTTCTTTACCAGTTCTTCGACATTGGTGGTGCCGGGAATCTCAATAAAAGTATGGTATTTTATATTACTTTTTGCTTTACAGGTAATGGTATTTGAAGTATTTGAGATATCCGCCACAACGTTAATTCCCTGCCGGAACATTTCCTTGTCTGATTTTTCAATAAATTCAGGAACATTAACCTGAGGAAGGCTTCTGCTATCCATTACCTGCTGAATGAATCCGGGTAAAGATTTTAACTTTTCAATTTTTCCACGCAGATGCGAAAGTTCCAGGTGACAATGCGCATTCACAAACCCCGGTACCAGCACACCATTGTAAAATTCCACATTTGCCTGTTCTTTCTCCAAAGGCTGCAGAGAGATAATGGTGCCCTGTTCATTTACTTCGATAACGCCATTTTTTATGGGTTCACTATTTGCAGGGTACACATAATTTGCAGCAATTTTTCTCATTATTTCACACGGAAGGTCTTGCGCTCCTTAGATTCAGGAACTAATGGCGTGTGCTTTACCACAATATTTTTTATCTCCATATGTTTTTCCCAATCGCCTTCTCTTGATTTGTGTGCAGCCAATTTTCCTCTTAAATGGGTATATGAGGGGTCTTTTAACTGCAGCGAAGTGTGGTATTTAGCTGTTTGACCGGTTTTGTCATAATCGAGTCGTTTATAATTCAGGGTATCCTGTCCCTGAGCAGGCGTTTGCTTCCAGAAAAACACTTCCAGGCCAGGCTCTTTTGACTGATCATCCTGGTAAACAGTTGCATCAACAGAAATGGAGTACAAGCCAGTTTTTTGTATAGGAATACTGAAAAAAATTTCTTCCTGTGCGCCGCTTTCAGGCAGGTTATATTCATTACGCTGGTACCAAAGATTCGGGTCATTTTCCATTCGCTCTTTTTCCAGCCTCATTTCCTGCTCCAGGCGTGCCTCCATGGCCCGCAGAGAATCAAGCACAACATTATAAATTTCTTCATATTCTGAGGGATGGTTGCTGTAATAAGCTACGGTGGAATCAAATTGTGCGGAAGTAATACCAAACTTATTGTAAATGGCATTGGTATAATTTACAGAATCGGCACGGGCAAAGTTACCGATGTTTCTGGCATATGAGATGCCATCGGCCAAATGCATTTCTATTAAAAGTTGTTGGAAAGTTTCTTCCGGCAGCACATGCCGGGTTTTTCTGTCTCCACAGGAGAGCGTTATGAACAAAAGAGAAAGGATAATCAGGGTTAATTTATTCACGATATATTTTGCCATTGTAATAGTTTCTGCAATATTACAACGAAGATACGGAATTATAAATTACCTCGTTAGCCAGCTATGGCTAAAAAACTTTAACAGTATCAGTTTATTTTAAAGAGTTAAACCTGTAACCAATCATGAGTTCATGAGAACCTGAGTGATAAGTCCGAAATGCTGAGATACCCAGGTCATATGAATATCCGGCGTATATCTTTTTTTCGTGAATATACCCCACCATAATGGAAGCTGCATCCATGGAGCGGAAAGATAAGCCTCCCCAAAAGGTGCCCTGGTAAATGACTTTTGTGTTAAAATCTACCTGAAGAGGGGCAGGACTTACTGCTTTGATTAAAATGGAGGGTTCAATTGCAAAATCGCGATTGATGAAGTATTTATATCCCCCTGTAAGGTAAAAATGACTTTTTAACTTGCTGAGGCCAGTGGCTTCATTGGTGTTAAGTTTGCTTGGAATGAGGTGTGTGGCAGAAAATCCTACATGGAAGTTTGAAGAATACACATATACGCCCACCATGGCATCAGGTGAATAGGTTGTGTATATTCCATCCTGTAAAACCGGATCGATTTCATCCTGGGTAGAAATTTGGGTGCCATCAATTTTATATTGCAATAACCCAATGGCCAGCCCACCGGAAACCCTGATGTCAGTGTTTATTGCCAAATTATAGGCATAAGCACCGTTTATGCTGGTTTGGGATATGGGTCCTGTAACATCATTGTAGATGTAGCCACCAAATCCCATATCCATGTTTTTACTTGAATGGGGTCCGTAGATGCTTAATGTATTGGTGATAGGGCTATCTGCAATTCCTGTCCATTGAAAGCGGTTATTAGACCGTATCTGATAATAATTATGTGTGCCAGCCAATGCCGGATTTAGCACAAAAGGATTGTGCATAAACTGCGTGCTGAGCGGGGTTTGTTGTGCATAAAGGCTCACGGAAGCCAGGCATGCAATCAACAGATATATTTTTCTAAAGGTTTTCACACGTTCAATATTTTAATTTATTAATAGGTCTTTGATATTGTATTTTGGTTTAGTCTCTGATTTTTTGAAGAAACACCGGAAATTTTTTAGGTTTCGCAGTGTTTCTTCAATTAATTATTTATCTGACAAGTGTAACTGTTCCGGTAAAACCATCGGATTCTTTGTCTTTTTTAATCACATAATAATAAGTACCTACCGGTAAAGGTTTGCCATTACGGGTTCCATCCCATACGTTGTTTACATTATCATAGTTACCCGTGCTGAACACTCTTTCGCCCCACCGGTTGAATACATCTACCTGGCAATTCGGATACCCTTCGGCATTTTCAATGTGCCAGTAATCATTATAGCCATCATCATTAGGCGTGAATCCGGTGAAAACGATAACATCTTCTACCAGGATAACCATAAGT
>JBEPYD010000445.1:0-3980 GCA_041641575.1 Bacteroidales bacterium | reverse complement strand
GATATGCCGATGATCCAGCCATTTTTTGCGTCGAACTCTTTAACGAAGATGCTGTACTGTGGTTTGGTAGTGCCTGGACCATGCAACGCTATAAAACTTTACGACAAAGAATTGCAAAGGAATTCAGTAATTTCCTTAAGGATAAATATGGAAGTGAGCAGGCATGGAAGAATGCATGGGGTAAGGATGCCATATACAAGGAAACTGTGGATTTAGAAAACACCAATCTGGGCAGTTTAATTGTCCAGGATGAAATAGTTGGAAACATTCAGCCGGAAAGTCTTACATCTGGAACAGCAGTGCCATGGCATTACCCGTGGCTGCTTGATGCTATTATGGAGCCACAAAACAAAGAATTTGATAACTTAAGAAGCAGGCTGTTCGATACAGCTGAATTTTTAATTGGGCTGCAAAATCACTTTTATAAGCGATTCGTGAAAGCCATTAGAGAAACAGGCTATAATGGTGAGATAATTTCTTCAAACTGGCAGGCTGGAAGCTCTGTAGGACATTATTTAAACCTGCACTCCGATCATTTGGTAGGAATGATTGACCGACATAATTATTTTGGCGGGGGAGGAATAAATGCTTTACGGGAACAGGAAAAGTTTAATCATGGCAGTATGCTCGCTTTTCCTGGAAAAGGTTCTGTTAATGCGGGCTTACAACAAGTACATAACCGCCCGTTTATGTTAAGTGAATGGATACATGTGCAGCCCAATGAATGGTATGCAGAAGGGCCTGCCATTATGGGAGCATATGGCTGGGGACTCAATGGATGGGACGTTTCATACATGTTCGAAAACGGAGACGCAGGAGCCTTTAGTGATAGTATAAAAGGTGGGAATATGCGGTGGGATGTTGCCAATCCGGCCGTTATGGTCAATTTTGCCAGTGTTGCCCGGCAAGTACGTAGGAGGGATGTATCAGAATCATTGGAAACAAAATACCTGAACGTCCATATCCCATCCGTTTTAGAAGGTGAAATAGGTTTTCAGAGTGAAGTTGTACAACAACATGATGAAAAAACATTTACTACCGATAAAGTTCCTCCGCAAGCACTGGCGGCAACACGCGTAGCGGTTAGGTTTACAGAGGAATACATGGAAACACCAGCCATTGATATGCAGGACTATATGGATGGCAATACAATAATATCAACTACCGGTGAGCTGAAATGGACACCTGTTGAAGACAGTAGGGAAATTGGGGGCTATTTTACCATAAATACAAAAGCTACAAAAGCCTTTGTTGGTTTTGCGCCAGGGAATCAATCATTTGATCTGGGCGATGGCTATGATATTGAGCCGGAAAAGGGTTTTTGTGTCGTTTATCTTACCGCTAAAGAAGATGATGAAAATCTTGCTGAGGCGAAAGAGATAGTAATTACAGCCATGGCACGTGCACGAAATACGGGTATGAAATTTAATGAGGAAGGAAATGTAGTTTTGGATCCGGGCACTGCACCAATTGTTTTTGAGCCGGTGAAGGCCAAAATATCTGTTCCGTTCAGCGGAAACCTGCTTGTTTTGGATCACGACGGAGCAGAGATACGTGCGGAAAGAACCATATCAGAATCCTTAACAATTGATGGAAGCCTGGATAAAACGCCTTTTTATTTAATTGAAAAATAGGCAGGCGTTGAAGATGTAGACTTATATAGAACTTAATGAGTGATATCTTGCTGATTGTTATTACGTATTTTCAATTAGAATATCACATTTATCTAAAAGCCTGGAAATACCATGAATAGTAAACTTTGCTTTTCTAATCCGGTTATTATCAGGGGCAATGGAATAATTATGTAAAAAAGAAACCAACATGTTCGCTGAAGCAATATAGATCACAATAGAAATTCCCTGGACCTGTTTTCCTTAGCGGGAGGCATACGCATGAATTTGTTTCCAGATAAAAGATTGAAGAGATATCCTAAAGGCTCCACGGTTCTAAATTTCATATAAATAACAAATTCTAAAATTGGAAGAATCTTTTTTGTTACCTTAGTAAATAACTTAAAACCATTACAAATGAAGAAACTATCCTATCTGCTGGTGTTTTTTATGTTACCTGCAATTGCCTTTGGCAATAATATTAAAATAGACAATATTAGTATAAGTGGACAAAACACAAGTGCATCTTATACATTGGTAGAATTTGATATATCGTGGGATAATTCATGGCGCATAAATGTTGGGCCTTCTAACTGGGATGCAGCCTGGATATTTATTAAGTACCGGGAAAGTGGTGGAGAATGGATGCATGGCACCATTAATTATGTAGATGGCACTGCCAGTAACGATGGACATACATCTCCTTCAGGTTCTACCATTAATACAAGTTCGGATGGTGTAGGTGCTTTTATATACCGCAGTGAATTAGGTAGTGGAAACGTTGCTTTTGACAATGTACGACTGCGATGGAACTATGGTTCCGACGGACTTGGCGACGATGCCCTGGTTGATATAAAAGTATTCGCTATAGAAATGGTATATGTGCCACAAGGAGCCTTTAAGGTAGGAACCCCGGGTACAGAGGTTGGTAAATTTCATGAAGGGGCAGCAGCTAATAAACCTTTTACCATAACATCTGAAGGTGAAATTAAGATTGGGAATGTGGCAGGAAGCCTTTACTATGATAATTTTGGTGATCAAACTGGACCTGTGCCTGCAAGCTTTCCAAAAGGATACGGAGGCTTTTATATCATGAAATATGAAACAAGTCAACAACAATGGCTGTCTTTTTTTAACTCATTAAACACCACGCAAAAAGCAAACAATGATTTAACTGATGCCACACATAAAAATTCTGATGAAAAACTAGGTGGGAATGGTATTTCATACACAACGGGTAATGCCACAACTACTTCTCCATATTTACCTGTGAACTATATAAGCTGGACAGAGGTAAATGCATATCTGGACTGGACAGGTTTACGTCCAATGACAGAGTTCGAGTATGAAAAAGCCTGCAGGGGAACGTTAGATCCGGTGGCCGGAGAATTTGCCTGGGGAAATTCAAATATTTCATTGGTAAACTATACCCTTACTAATCAGGAAAAAGAAAACTCATTAATAACAAATGTACAAGAGAATATGGGTAATGCGAATTATCAAAATAGAGTAGGTCAACCCACGCGGGTTGGCATATTTGCTGCAAGTGCCATAAATAAAAACAGGGAAGAGACCGGTGGAAGTTTTTATGGTGTAATGGATTTATCCGGTAATGTTTACGAAAGGGTAATCACCATAGGTAATCCTGAGGGAAGAAGTTTTAATGGCTCGCACGGAGATGGAGAAATCACCATTGACGGAGAGGCAAATGTAGCTACCTGGATCGAAGGTACTGGTGGTGGATACAGAGGAGGAGGGTTTCCTAATGGAGATATCTATCTGCGTGTTTCGGACCGAAATGATGCGGCAAATATCAGTGATATTAAAAATAACAGGATAGGCTTTAGAGGCGTCAGAACTGCAATGTAATCACATTTACCTATATGAAAAGAACATCGTTTCTTGCTGTATTTTTGATAGCATTTACTGTTAAATTGTTTTCCCAATATGAAGGAGGTAAAGGACAAGGGGGCAGCAAAGGAGATCTTTTTTCGGTATACCTGGTAGATGGCATACCTTTTAGCCATGATGTTATTTATCAGGGTGGAAATGGAGAAGGATTTTTCATAAATCAGGAAACCTTGTTCTTGGGTGATTTCAATGCTAATTTATATGCCGGAGGTATTGGAGGCGGATTTGACAAAAGCAATGTTTTTTATCAATTGGGTGGCACCAGACTTACCGATTTGTACAAAGGAGGCACAAATGATGGCCATACGCATAACCAGCAATACATTTCCGTGAGTGAAGGACCTGTATTGATTTATGCAGGTGCTGGCAACGATGGTTATACTGAAGAACAGAAATTTCTTTCACTCGCAGACCTGGATATTCCGGTTATGTTTTCCGGAGGAAGTGCTGACGGATATA
>JBEPYD010000444.1:0-3982 GCA_041641575.1 Bacteroidales bacterium | reverse complement strand
GTACATCCCGCAGTAATGTGTGGATACCAGCCACTGAGAAAGGTAGCAGGAAATAAAAGAAAGGAGGAAAGTAATGATTGAGAAGATCCTTGCAGCAGGCAATCTAACGAAAGCCTGCCAGGAAGTAGTCAGGAACAAAGGAGCAGGGGGTGTTGACAGAATGCCCGTACGGAAGCTGAAAGCACACCTTGATGCCAACAGGGAGAAGCTTTGCCTTTCTGCACACCACTGGCATTCAAATTCACCCCACTGATTTGGTGGATGACGTAATTTTCTACGCTATTGAGTTCGTTGAATGGCATATTAATTTTTAAGTATTTGAGTAATTTTTTCTTCTATTATAGGCATTCGCTCTTCCAACATCAATGGATGAGTATGTGCCATTAAAACTTCCTGTAACATGCCTAATTGATGAAGCTTTTGAAGTTGCTCTTTAATAAAACTGCTTATACTACTTTCATCCCTGGCAATTTCCTCTACTATTGAGGTACGGTTATCAATTACATATACAATATCTTCCATATCATGACTGGTTCTGTAATCGCTTCCTCTGTTGTTAAATGCTTCAAATTTGGTAGCCAAATAGCAGGGTGCTGAAAGAATTTTAATTACCTGGTCTTTGGCTCGAGCTGTCCACAATTGTTAAAGCCAATTTTAAACCATCGGTTGGCTGGTCCTAAGGGACCATCTTCGGTAGCCATAATATCCACGGGAATATCCTTGTATTTGTAACTGCAAATGGCATGTCCAAATGGATCGGGATAAAAACCGAGTGATTCTAATTTTTCCTGTACCTGCTGCCAATGGTTAAGGTTGAAAATATTCAAGGTCATATCAATATCCTGCGTATGACGTATTTCATCGGCTGCCGGGTCGTTGGTATATAAACTTACTACTGCACCCCCTACAAAAACCATTGTTTCTTTGATTTCTTGAAGCGCTTCTGCAACTTCAGCAACAACGGCAATATTTATTGTCCTATTCCCCAAGATCTAAACGTTTTTTTAATTCTACTACAGCTATTTCTTTTTCTCTGGCTCTTCCTACACGTAACGCATCCACCAATGCTAACAATTCATATAATATTTCATCTTTCAGTGCTGATTCGGGTACCGAAGGGTATAAAGGTACAATGCTATGCCCACGTACGTTTCCTTTGCCAAAAGGCCACACATAATCTTCGGTACTTTGTATTTTTTCTTTTAAGGGAGGTGCGGAATGCGAAGTAGGTACTCCTCTTACTACGGGTCCTGGTTTTTGAGGAAATACGTAACGAATACCGTATTGCAAAAAATCCATCAAAGCTAGTTTCATTACGGCTTTTCCTTTAGGATCTAGAAGACCAGCGTATTTAGAGCGTGCAACCGATTCGCTTACTTCTGACTGGCTTAAGCCCAATGCTTCGGCCATGGGTTTTTGATTCCATGCAGGATTGTTCTCACTTACGATTTTAAGCAAGAGCACTATATCCTGTGGTTTTATTTGTTGATTTTGAGTTTTCATGCTTTATCAATATTGCGTATCGCGATATGCGATATTAGTTAATTAAGCACTATAAAACAAGTAATTCAAATAAATTATTGCGTATTGCGATATGCAATAACACACTATTCCATTACAAAATATATCCGGTCATCTTTTTTTAGTGTATTATGATAAATGACAATATTGGGATGGTAAAACTGACTGATTATCTTTATTTCATGCCTGGCATCATCAAAAGCTTCATCCTTATCTGATTTTTTCATTGCTTTAATAGCTACCAGTCTTTCTGATATTTCCTCTTTTGCCAGGTACACCTTTCCAAAACCTCCAGCGCCTAATTCCTTAATGATTTTATAGCCTTCCAGCATACTGCAGATTTTACTAAAAGATTAAGAATTATTTATGAATTGTTCTTTTCTATCAAACTCTTGAAGATAGGAAAAAATGTTTCATCTATAATTATTTCTTTGGCTCTCGAGGGCTTAAAAAACTATATAATTACGTAATGTCAATGTACAAGGACAAAGACCGGCCCAAAATGGAAAAAACCATGGCTCTCCAATAAAATCCAACCATAATCCAAAAAAATGTTGTAGAAACTCCAAGGGGTTTAGCGTGATTTTAGAGGTAGGTTAATATCTGGCAAAGACAAAGATATGGCTTGGATACAATATTGGCGATACGAGTGTTCAGGGTAGCGGATTTCCAAAAGTACTGGTCTAAGTTACCAGTAGAATATTAAAAAAATGTATGTTGGGATTTGCATTCGCCCTATGGTGCAATTCGTTTAGGTGGCCTTTTAACGGCCTGCGGTATTATGCGTAGCGCATTTCTTTCAGGTTTTATTGATTGTTTCGAGATGAATTTAAAGTATTGGTTTTTGTGTATTTGTCAGACTACCAGCGCTAAGGGTAATAACCTATCGTTAGCTTTAGTAATTTTCATCCAATCCAGCTTTGAAAATTATTCATATTAACAACTTCAAAATTTGAATCCGGATAATTCTTCTTCCATTGAGATGGTTCCTTAACTTTCCCTTCTTTCCATTTAAATTCATATGCGAATAGTGAGCCATCACGTTCTTCGATCCAATCGATTTCTTGCTGATCATAGGTTCTCCAGAAATAATTATTCGATGAAATTCTTTGATATTCTTGTTGTTTGATTCTTTCACTAATCATATAGTTTTCCCATAATTGCCCAATATCATTTCTCGATTCTATTGAATTAAAGTTCGCAATTACAGCATTTCTTATCCCATTATCCAGGAAATACCATCTCGAGTTTTTTGTGATTTCTTTTCTTAAATTCTTGCTAAATCCCTCCACCTTATGCAGAATATAAATTTTAGATAATAAGTCTAAATATTTTTCTACCGTATTTTTACTAATTCCTAGTTGATTTCCTAATTCTTGGTATGACACTTCTCCACCAATCTGAAAAGCTATCAATCTTAATAGGTTAAAAATCTTCTGAGAGTTTTTAATATTTTCATAAACTAAAATATCATTCAAAAGATATGAACTTACCATCTCATTTAAATACTCCTTTTTATCGTCTTGATCAGGTAGGTGTAACAATTCTGGGTAGTTTCCATAAACTAATCGCTCTCTCAATTTATCCTTTTTTGAAACAACATCTTCAACTTGTTCATATTCTCTTTCGGAAATAGGATATAAGTTATATGTATATTTTCGTCCTGTTAGTGGTTCTCCCACATCTTTGTATACATCAAATGATGAAGATCCTGAAATAATCACTTTTAAATTCTCGATCTCATCAATCATTAGTTTAAGTTTTAATTCTATTTCAGGTATCTTCTGTGCTTCATCAATATAAAGTATTCTATATGAACCCAGAATTTGCTTGTAATTCTCCACGGTGCTTATTGCTAACTTGTCGTGAACGTTTATATCTTCTCCGTTTAGTGATAGAACAGAGTCTTTCAAATCGTTCAAAATATCTTTTACCATCATCGTTTTTCCTACTCTTCTTGCTCCTAAAATCATTACAACTTTATTTGGTTGAAGTTTTTTTATGATGGTTTTTGTAATCTCTCGCTGTAAAAATATCATAATTCAGTCTTGTTTAAGACGCAATTTATAATAATTTGGGATTAATTACAAATAATAGAAGTGATTTTTTATTAAATCTAATGGATGGCAATAAGAAACGTAGGGCATTTCAAAGCTCCTATCTATCAAGCTGCCAAGCCGTTTATTAAATGTTATATTGTTCAAATTAAGCACTTTCTGCCCTATGTTTTTTGTTACGTGTGTGTGCCTTGTATGAGCAAGCACACCCGTTCCAAAGCTCATTAAAAATCTAAAAAAATACAAATTACTAATGTTAAAAGCGTCTAAAGAAACGGGGTTGCATGCCAATGGTGTAAAAAAAGCAAATTTAAAACCATCAATTTTTCGCAAAAGTAAATCATCACTTTATATTCAAATCAACCCTGTGATTTAATGGAACCGCCGTAGTTTCTATGCTGTAG
>JBEPYD010000443.1:0-3988 GCA_041641575.1 Bacteroidales bacterium | reverse complement strand
GAAGATATAAAACGTGCTGTTTTACGCATCCTCATCAATGGTAACATTTATTGCTCCGGAGCCCTGATCAATAACACTGCTGAAAATGGTATCCCCTACGTATATACGGCCAACCATTGTATATCTGATTCTGATGATGCACAATCAAGCATCTTTTATTTTAATTATGAAAGTCCTTCTTGCGATGGACCTGATGGCAGCATAGATTATTCTATTTCTTCCTCAGTTTTGCGAGCCACAAGTAATAAGCTCGATTTTTCTCTGGTGGAGTTAAGCACCCGCCCGGGCGCAGAATATCAACCTTATTATGCAGGCTGGAATCTCGATACCGAAAACATAGAAAGTGCTGTATCCATTCATCATCCGGAAGGGGATGTAAAGAAAATTTCATTTGAAGATGACGCACCTGTTACAGGTAATTTCGGGAGTGATTATGATGCATACACACATTGGCTGGTAAAAAAATGGGAAACTGGCACCACTGAACCGGGTTCAAGCGGGGGGCCTTTAATTGATCAGAACAACCGGCTTATTGGTGCATTAACAGGTGGGGAAGCTACCTGTGAGCGAACAGAAAATGATTATTTTTCCAAAATATCCCACTCATGGGATGATTATCCGCTCAATAACAACCAACTTAAATTCTGGTTGGATCCACTGGAAATAAATGAACTAACACTCAAAGGTTATGATCCGTATAATAATTATGCTCAACTATGCGATACCTTATCCAATATACAATCATCAGATACACTTTTAAAGGCAAGTTATATTCCGGGTTTTGGATACATAACCGGAACAAATGTGCTGAATCCTCATCGTTATGCTGAGCAGTTTTCAACCCTGACAGACTCTTCAGAAGTGCCGGCAGTTTTTCTTAATCCCTCGCTTTTATCTGTAACCGGAAAAACTTCATTTATTTCTGTGCAATTATGGAGCGGAGATTCAATTCCTGTTGAGAAGCTTACTGAAAAAAATGTTTTTCTTTCCAGCCTTCAGGAAAATAGTGCCGGGAATCTTATATCTTTTGATTCTACAATTACGGTTACTGATACTTTTTTTGTTGTTATAGAATTATCCCAATTGGCAGAAACGGATACATTTGCCATTAATCATGCGGCAAACAGGGGGGTGGAGGGCGAGAATACCACTTTCACCTATGATGGATACAATTGGGCTCCCATAGAGAATTTCAATACTGCACTGGCTATTTATCCACAGCTATGTGGTTCAATTCAATCAAATATCCCATCAGAACCCAGGTTACCTGTAGCTGACTTTCTGGTCTATCCAAATCCGGCAAGCGATTTGCTTAACATTAATTTAAACCTTGAGAAACCCGAACCTGTCTATTTCCGTATAGTAAATCTGTCGGGAAGTATCGTTTCTGAATCTCTTGTTGAGTATTCACCTGAGAAGCAGATCGATATAAGTAATCTGGATTCTGGGCTTTATATTCTTCATATATTCTCTGATAACTTTTTTGCAGAAAAGAAAATTGTTATTGCCAGGTAATCCGACCAAAGAAAGCTTGTAGAATAGTAAATAAACACAAGCTGATTCATTTATTATAACATAAACTGTTGTCATAATGGGAAGATTTTATGCTGCACTTTTCTTATTGTGCTGCTTAGCGGGAAGTACCTTTGGTCAGGAAGTGAAAATAAACGTAAATGGCTTTGTTGATCATAATTATGATCCACTCGAAAATGCTGCCATTACTCTTCATCAAAATGGAAAAATTAAAGAAAAAATTTCATCAGATGCAGCGGGTATATTTTCCTTTACCCTGGAACCTGGTAATGTTTATGAAATATCCGTTGCAAAAGAGGGCTTTGTTACTAAAAAACTGGAGTTTAATACCTACCTGCCTGCTGACGTGGATGGGCATTACATAATCGAATTTGCTGTAGGTCTTTTTAAACCGTGCCCTGGTATTGATCTTTCAATACTTGATGAACCATTGTCAAAAGTGGTTTTTAATCCTACTGAGAAAGAATTTACCCCGGATGAGGCGTATGATGCCAAAATCTCTTCACATTTTATTGCACTTTCTGAAAGCAATAAATATTGCTGGATGGATACTTATAATAAAATGCTTGAGGCAGGAGATGAAGCATTTAAAAATGGCAAATATGAAGAAGCAAGAGATATATTCAATAATACGCTTGAAATATTTCCTTATGAGAAATACCCACTCAAACAACTTGAAAAGGCTGAGGAGAAATTGAATGATCTGCAGGCAAATGAAAAAATATACACTGATGCAATTAGGGAGGCTGATAAAAAGTCCTTGGCAAATGAATTAATTACCGCCCTAACATTATATAAAAAGGCGCTAATCTTCAAACCTGGGGACGCTTATGCAGAACAACAAATTAAAAGCATACAGGAAAATATTGAGAAGCAGGAGCAAACACAGACTGCTGAATTGCTTGGCCGGCAAGAAGAGGGAATGCAACAAGAGCAACGTTTAGATGAACTGATCAATAATGGCGAGGCATTTTTGGATGAAGGCAATTATAGTGAGGCCCTTACTTCATTCAGGCAGGCATTGTCTTTAATACCTGACGATGGCTATTTGAAATCCAGAATAGAAAAAGCTGAGAAAGGGCTTGACCAACACAGGGAGGAACTGGCTCAGAAAGAGCAACTAATGACTGCAAAGCAGACCAGGGAAAAGGAACTGGATGATAATTTTAATGCTGCCATGGCAAAGGGGGGTGAATTTTTGAATACGCAAAACTATGAAGCAGCTTTATTGGCTTATAATGAAGCTGTTTCTCTGAAACCAGCTGCTCAAACAGCCCATCAGAAACGATCTGAAGTTCAGGAGATCATGCGTAAGAACAAAGCCCTTGAGGCACAGGAACTAAAGCAAAAAGAGGCATATGATGCATTTATAGAACAAGCCGATGCGTTATTTGCACAGAAAGAATATATAAATGCCAGATTTGCCTATCAGCAGGCAGCCGGAATCTACGCTCAAAATACTTATCCTCCCGCTCAAATTCAGAAAATTGATGAAATTCTTGCTGATAAGGAAGCTGCTGCGGGAAGAGAAAAATCCAAAGAAGAACAATTTAACAGGCTTTTAACCCAGGGAGAACAAAATTTAAAAGAACAAAAGGCTGCTGAAGCAGTAAGTAATTTTGAAAATGCACTTGCCATAAAAAAGAACGATGGTTACACCCTGGCTTTATTATCAAAGGCAGAAAAGATGCTGGAAGAACAACAGAAGCTTGCTAATCTTGAAAAACAACAAAATGCGAAACGAGCTGAATACCAGCAGGCGTTAAACAATGGGGACAACCTGTTGGCACTGAAAGAGTACAATGAAGCAATCTCATACTATAACCAGGCCCTGATGCTTAAACCTGGTGATTCCTACGCCATGGATCAAAAAAGAAAAGCTGAAAATTTTATAAAGCAGGATCAAAAACAAGCCGAATACCAGGGGATCATTACCTCTGCAGATGCAATGTTCAAATCCAAAAGTTATTCAACAGCTAAGAACTTGTATTCCAATGCATTAAAGGTAAGGACCGACGATGTTTATGCAAAGAGCAAAATTAATGAGATTAATACGATATTGTTAAACCAGGAAAAAGCGGCACAATTGCAGCAACAAAATGATAAAAAATATACTGAACTCATTGCTGATGCGGATGCAAAGATGTCTGCAAAACAATATAATGAAGCTTTAGCGATTTATGATGAGGCACTTGCGATAAAACCTGAGCAACAATATCCCAAAGTACAAAAAAGTAAAATACAGGTTCAACTCTCATTATTGGCTAAAAATGCAGCGTATGAGGAGAAAATAAAAGAGGCCAATACCGCTTATAAAGCCAATGAATATGAAAAAGCAAAGAATTTGTACGCTGTTGCCTTAGACATAAAGCCCGGGGATGATTTCTCCCGGTCAAAAGTTCTGGAAATCAATAATTTACTGGCCCGGCTAAAAGAGGAAGAGTCCAGGAATAAA
>JBEPYD010000442.1:0-4004 GCA_041641575.1 Bacteroidales bacterium | reverse complement strand
TTATGATATAATTTTTGCCAATATTAACCGTACTATTTTAATACAAGACATGGCTCAGTATGCAACTGCTTTAAAAACTAAAGGTAGTCTGATAATGAGTGGTTTTATTAAACAGGATGAAAAACTGATAAAACAGGCGGTTCAAAAAAATAACCTTACGATTAGTGATACCGTATATGATGACGAATGGGTAAGAATATCCTGCACAAAACAGTAATATTTATCATCATTTTAATTCTATGGCAAAGTTTCGAAATTTCTTTTTTCCTTTAATATTATCATTGATTTTTCTTTCTGATTTTCAGGAGGTAAATGGCCAAAGAGAGCGCTTTTCGGGCGATGCTTATGTTTTTCCCGATGAAGTTTTTGATCTTTTCAGAGGAAATATGAAAGAAGAGGAAGAAATTTTTATACGGACGTTCCTTGACAAATGGGTTGATTCGGTATACACCACGGCAGAAATGGATCAGATAATGGCCATTGCCAATAGTATGTACCTTAAAAAAGCCCGCACCCGCCCACATTTATATGCATATATTGAAGCTTTAGATGCATTTTTAAATGCAGAAAACAGCAAGGAGAATTACCAGGTTTGGGAAGAAGGGCTAATTGATTTGCTCTCGCAGGAAAAAGTATTACTCAGGGACCTAGGCAGGTACCTGGAATTTCCGGTTTTATTACTTCGCGATGCTTTTCTTTATAAAAGCCGCTCTGCAAGGTGGCGTGCTTCCGGTGCTGGTTTCTCTTTTCGATATGATAAAGAGTTAGTGGTAAAAATTAATTCCTGCGATCTTATTGGATTTTCACGAGATGACAGTATTGTTATTCATAATACAGGCGGGCTTTACTATCCAATGCAGTTTCTGTTTTCAGGAAATAAAGGTACTGTTGATTGGCAGAGAGCAGCTATTCCTGCCGAAGATGTGTACGCAAAACTTGACCAGTACCGCATCGACATGCAAAAATCAAACTATAAGGCTGACACCGTCATATTTGTCAATAAATATTATTTTGATGAACCGCTTTTGGGAACACTGGAAGATAAAGTTGAAAATATTCCTGACCCGACAAAAGCCAAATACCCCCAGTTTAGCTCATATCTAAAGATATTTGAAATAAGGGATTTTTTCCCTGGCATAAATTACACGGGTGGTTTTGCCATGGAAGGGGCTAATCTTGTGGGAAAAGGTACAGATGATGAAAGAGCCGAGTTGACAGTTTATCAGAACGATACACTGAGAATGCGCGTAAACTCAAGCTTTTTTCAAATGGACAAACAAAGGGTAGTAGGGTTTAGCTCAGATATAAAATTATATTTCCACCAGGATAGCATCTATCACCCGGAAATGACTTTTTCCTATACCAATTCATCAAGATCGGTTACCATTACCCCTTCTGAAAAATACCTTTCCAGCTCGCCTTACCTGAACTCATACCACAATATGTACATGACATTTAACCGGTTAACCTGGAAAATCGGAGAACGTAACATGTATTTTTCAGGAGGAGCAAATACTGCCATAGGAAATGCTGTTTTTGAATCGGTTAATTATTTTAACCAGCGCGAATTTGAAGCCATGCAGGGCATGGGTTTTTATCATCCTTTAGCAATGTTGCTCAAATATTCAAAGGGTGTGAACTCAAATGTCTTCTTTGGCGAAAGCTATGCCAAATTTATCAACCAAAGCCATAGCTCTACCCGGCATATTCTTATGAATTTGGCTATGGAAGGCTTTATTGCCTATAACTTTGACAAGGACGAGGTTACCATCCGCCCAAAATTGGTTGACCACCTTAAGGCCAGTTTAGGTCGCATAGATTATGATGTGATACAATTAAGATCCATCACAGAATCTCCGCTGGAAAATGCCTCGCTTGATATTGAAAACCTCGATCTCAGGGTAAATGGCGTAGAGCACATATTCGTTAGTGATTCACAGAATGTCCATATATATCCAACAAATAATCAAATTACGCTTAAAAGAAACCGAAGTTTTCAATTTGATGGTACAATACAAGCCGGGCTTTTTACTTTTTACGGACACAATTTCTTTTTTAATTACGATTCGTTCCATATTAACCTGCAAAACGTTGATTCCTTAAAGATTCGCGCATTCACCGGGGAAGTGGATGAATTTGGTTTTCCAATTTCCAGGGAAATCCCAAATATTATTGAGCACATTACCGGATTACTTGTAATAGATAAGCCCGACAATAAATCCGGACGAGAGTCATTCTCAGAGTACCCCTTGTTCACCAGCCGGGAAAACTCCTATATTTATTATGATGATCCCTGGCTTGAAGGAGGAGTTTATCCCAGTCGTGACTTTTATTTTGAACTGTATCCTTATGTGCTCGACAGCCTTGACAACTTTAATAAATCCGGGCTTCAGTTCGATGGACGCTTTGTCTCATCTGGCATTTTCCCCGATATAGAACAAAAACTGGTTGTGCAGAACGATTACTCACTTGGTTTTACGCATTATACTGATAGTGCCGGTCTCCCCGCCTATGGCGGAAAGGGAATTTATTATGAACAGGTTGAACTCACAAACAAAGGACTACGGGGGAGTGGCCGACTTACTTATCTTTCTTCCGAGACGCTTTCCGATGAATTTAAATTTTATCCTGACAGCATGAATACGCGGGCAAATACTTTTGCTACTCAAAAGCAGTCGTCGGGAACACTTGTGCCGAAGATGACAAATAATATGGTTGACATTCACTGGGAACCCTACAATGATATATTGATGGCTGAACAAACTTCAAATGCCTTTCAAATCCTAAACGATAGTACTACACTCACGGGACAAATAGCACTGGAACCTTCTGGACTGTCAGGGAGTGGTAAACTGGATATGAAAAATGCATATCTGACATCCAACAATTATAAGTTTCGCGATGTTGGATTTACCGCAGATACGGCCAACCTAAATCTACGTTCACTGAACAAAACCGGGCTTACTGTACAAACCACCAATGTAAAAGCGGATGTGGATTTTGAGAAACAACTTGGAAACTTCGACGCAAATGAAGATTTCACACTTGTAGAATTCCCCGAAAATAAATACATCAGTTATCTTGATTACTTTGAATGGAAAATGCGGGAATCAAACCTGGAAATGGGAGCAAGGAAGAAGCTTACTCCTGAAGTCTATAACATCGGATATCAGTCGCCTGAAGATCATACCTTAAGTGGGGCAAGATTTGTATCCGTGCAATACGACCAGGATTCACTCAGTTTTGTTTCACCTGTTGCTACCTATGACTATAGCAAGAATGTAATTAATGCTCCTGATGTTCAGTTTATACCTGTAGCAGATGCTTTAATCTACCCTAAAAGTGGTGAGGTTTCCGTACTCGAAAACGGTAAGCTTGCCTATCTTGATAGTGCCGTAATTATAGCAAATAACAGGGAGAAATACCACCGGTTACATACGGCCAGTTTACAAATAGAAAGCAGCAAGGAATATAACGGAGAGGCTTACTACGATTATGTTGACGAATTGGATGAGGTACAGCTTATTTACTTTAGCGAAGTAAAAGTAGACACCGGATTACATACGGTTGCACACGGAGCCATAACAGAACCTGATAATTTCACGCTAAGTCCGTATTTTGCTTACCAGGGAAAAGTGCGCATGGATGCTTACGACAGCCTGCTCTTTTTCGAAGGTGGGGCAAGAATTGTACAGGAGTGTGATAACATTTCCACCGGCTGGTTGGGCTTTGCTACGCGTATTGATCCAAACGATATTTATATTCCTGTGGCAGAGCAACCCAAGGATATCAACTTTAATAAAACATTTGCTGGAACATTCATTACACAGGATTCTGTTCATGTATATTCATCATTTATGGGCTCTCGAAAGCAGTATAATGATAGTTATATTGCAACGGCCAAAGGATACTTAACATATAATAAATATACTGCAACATACGAAATTGCTGAAAAGGAAAAAATTGCCAACAGGAATTTGCCTGGAAACTACCTGGCATTGGAA
>JBEPYD010000441.1:0-4033 GCA_041641575.1 Bacteroidales bacterium | reverse complement strand
ACCGGCATCAACACCCAAATACATGTGCAGAAACAGCAAAAACGTGTGCTGGAAAAAGAAAAATCCCGCATTGAGTCACTATTGGAAACCAAATCTGTCCCAGCCAAACGGCTCGACGATGTGGAAGGAGAATTAAGCATATTAGAGGCAAATGTGGAAAACATCAAAAGTCAAAGAGCGACTATTTTGGCAGAGAGTAAAGCCATTGACGTGCAGCTGA
The DNA here is from genome assembly GCA_041641575.1 of Bacteroidales bacterium. Classification (GTDB taxonomy): domain Bacteria; phylum Bacteroidota; class Bacteroidia; order Bacteroidales; family JBEPYD01; genus JBEPYD01. The sequence goes on along the minus strand of JBEPYD010000441.1, from coordinate 3,813 downwards.
GGCAAGTCGACGATCAGATATCCGATGCTTATATCCGAAGTCCGATGAACGGCACTGTGCTTGAAAAGTATGCTGAACCCGGCGAGCTGGTTAACATAGGTAAGCCTTTGTTTAAGATTGCCGATACCCGGACACTGGAATTGCGGGCATTTGTTAGCGGAAAACAATTGACCCGGGTAAAAACCGGAATGCAGGTGAATGTGTTCATTGATAAAAATAAAGACGAAATGATGGCATTGCCCGGCACTATTACCTGGATATCTTCAGAGGCTGAGTTTACACCCAAAATTATTCAGACAAAAGAAGAACGGGTAGACCTGGTTTATGCCATGAAAGTGAAGGTTGAAAATGATGGCAGGTTAAAAATTGGCATGCCTGCAGAAGTGAAATTTACTGCCAATACCAGGGAACAATAAAACATTATACCCATGCAAAAAATACATTTTATCACCCACGAACCTTTTGAAGGCCCAGGAGTAATCGCCGAATGGGCAGCTACCAATGGTTTTGAAGCCACCTACACAGAAACATTCAAGAATCCGATATACCCGGAGGTTAGCTCATTCAACTGGCTGGTGGTAATGGGAGGAGGCATGAGCACGTACGACGATATCAGCCACCCATGGCTGCTCGACGAAAAAGCATTTATAAAAGAAGCCATCAACCAAAAAAAGGTAGTGGTAGGCATCTGCCTTGGGGCACAACTTATTGCTGATGTGCTGGATGCCAGGGTATACAAAGGCCCTGTAAAAGAAATTGGCTGGTACCCGGTAAATCTCACAGCAGAAGCACGGCAACATACGTTTTTCTCCACTTTACCGGCAACTATTACGGTATTTCACTGGCATGGCGATACATTTACCCTTCCAAAAAATGCCATACCACTGGCCTACTCGAAACATACGCCCAATCAGGCATTTCTTTTTGAAAACAGGGTGCTTGGCCTTCAGTTTCACTTTGAAGTTACCCCCGAAATCGTAAAACAAATGGTGGAAGCCACTACCGAAGAGCTTTCACATGAAGGTGAAATACAGTCTGCCGGGGCAATACTTTCTGAACTGGAATATTATCGGTCCAACCGGAATATTATGCACCACATTCTCGACAAACTCAAAGAACACAATGAAAATGGCTGATCATGCAGTAGAAATACAGGATCTGGGTATGCAGTATGATGATGCCACTGCGCTGCATTCGTTAAACCTGAATATTGAGTGCAATTCGCTATTTGGTTTGATAGGTCCTGATGGCGCTGGCAAAACATCGCTTTTTCGCATCCTGGTTACCCTGCTCATTCCTACAAATGGCAAGGCGCGTGTGCTTGGACTTGACACGGTAAAGGATTACCGGGCCATTCGCAAAAACACCGGGTACATGCCCGGCCGTTTCTCCTTGTACATGGATCTGTCAGTAGAAGAAAATCTTGGCTTTTTTGCCGATGCTTTTGGCACCAGCGTAGCAGAAAACTATCACTTGATAAAAGATATCTACAGCCAGATAGCGCCTTTTAAAAATCGTCGTGCGGGCGCGCTGAGCGGGGGTATGAAGCAAAAGCTGGCCCTGTCCTGTGCCCTTATTCACAACCCCGACATTTTGTTCCTTGATGAACCCACCACCGGTGTGGATGCTGTTTCCAGGAAAGAATTCTGGGGAATGCTTAAAAAACTGCAGCAAAAAGGAAAAACAATCGTGGTTAGTACTCCATACATGGATGAAGCCTCACTTTGCGATCGAATTGCCCTGATACAGGAGGGTAAAATACTGCAAACAGAAACACCTGAAAACATCCGGAAAGGATTTCAGTACCCGCTGTATTCCGTTTTCACGGATAATATCTATAAAATGATCCTCGACATCAGGAAATTTAATAAAACACATGATATACAGCTTTTTGGTCACGAAGCACACTTTACGCCCGGTAATTCTGATTTTGAACCCGATGAACTTATGCAGTTCCTGCTGGCGCATCATCATACAAATGTAAAAATAAAAGCCATTGAACCCGGTATAGAGGATTGTTTTATGGAATTGATGCAACAAAAAGAACAACATGAAGTCCATGAGTAAAGCAATAGAGGTAGAAAACCTGGTAAAAAAGTTTGGTTCTTTCACGGCCAACGACAACCTTACATTTGATGTGCAGAAAGGTGAGATATTCGGCTTTCTGGGTGCCAACGGGGCGGGAAAAACCACGGCTATAAAGATTCTGTGCGGCTTATCGTCTCCTACATCAGGAAGGGTGTCGGTAGCCGGTTTTGATGTGTACAAAGAAACAGAGAAGATTAAGCAGAACATTGGGTATATGAGCCAGAAATTTTCACTGTATCCTGACCTGACTGTAAATGAAAACATTCGCCTTTACGGCGGAATATATGGCCTGAAACGTGGTACCATTCGCGAACGCACACAGGAATTGCTGGAGACCCTGCAAATGGAAGCCTACAAAGACAAACTGATAGCCAGTCTGCCGCTGGGGTGGATGCAGAAGCTGGCGTTCTCGGTTGCCGTGCTGCACCGTCCGGCCATTGTATTTTTAGATGAGCCCACGGGTGGGGTAGACCCTTTAACCCGCCGGCAGTTCTGGGAATTGATTTACCAGGCCGCAGAAAATGGTGTTACCGTGTTTGTAACTACCCATTACATGGATGAGGCCGAATATTGCAACCGCGTGAGCATTATGGTCGATGGCAGAATTGAAGCCCTGAATTCTCCCGGGGTACTGAAAGAAAAGCATAAAGCGAGAAACATTGAAGAGGTATTTATCAAACTGGCCCGCAAGAGCAATTATCAGGGATGAATTATATATGAAACCTCAAATAATTTGATATAAACACAAATTCACGAATTAGCTCAGAATATTTAGAAAATCCCATGTTTATTAAACTAACATCAAATGCATGTATGTTTGAAAAAACACAAGAAAATTGGCTTAAGAATGACATCATTCGTGCATCCGTGGTTAATATTTTTTTATAAAATAAAGCCGCAAATGCGGATTTAAAATCCGTATTTAATTGAGCGCCGGATTTATAATCTGGCTAAGCTGAGGGTTTGGAAAAACTAGAATTCTATTTAAAAATTGATAACAAAACAAACACCTAAAAAAAATACAACATGAGTACAACTTACGCAGCACTTTTCGACATGGATGGGGTACTGGTAGATAACCATGAGATGCACCTGGAATCATGGCGACAATTTTTCAAACGCAGAGATATGGATATTTCCGATGAAGAAATAACCCGGCATTTTGGCAGTACCAACGTGGATTATATGCGTGCCATTTTTGGCGATTCCATTTCCATGGATGAAATTCATCAAAATGGCAGGGAAAAAGAAGAAATCTACCGTGAAATATACGCCGGAAAAGTTCAGGAAGTAAAAGGACTAACGCCGTTTCTGAAGGATTTAAAAGCCAAAGGTTTTGTTATAGCCGTGGCCACATCCGGCCCGATGGAAAACATTAAATTTATACTGAAAGAAACAGGTACGGAGGCCTATTTTGATGTGCTTGTAGATGCTTTTATGGTTGAAAATGGAAAGCCGCATCCCGATATTTACCAGAAGGCCGCCAAACAAGCCGGTGCCGATCCTGAAAATTGCATCGTGTTTGAAGATTCACCCCAGGGTATCGAGTCGGGCAATGCTGCAGGAATGAAAGTAATAGGCCTATCAACTACCCATTCGCCGGAAAAGCTTGAGAACACGGTACACATCCTGGATGATTTTACAGAAACAGATGCCGATAGCATCAGGCAAATGTTAAAAAAATAATAGCCCGGCATGAAACGATTCCTTGGTTTTGTACGCAAA
>JBEPYD010000440.1:0-4038 GCA_041641575.1 Bacteroidales bacterium | reverse complement strand
TCCATTTTTTCAGTAAATAAAACCGGCATACCATAATCAATGGTGATGCTGGCCAATACCAGCGCCTGCCTATCCCAATCAGGGGGTTGCCCCAGAATATCAGTAAAATAAGCCACCTTACCGAGGTCAAAGTAGTTCTGATAAACAGCATTGTTAACATGACCCAGCGTATCAATATCATTAAACCGGAGTTGTATAGGAGTGGTATGGTTCAGGTTTAAATTTTCCATTTATTTCATATTTTGCTCAAAAATAATTAAATTTCAATATTATTTTCCTGAAAACCCCGGCAGGTTGCTGATGTTTTAGTTTCTTATAAACCGGGAATACTAAATATTTCAATGAAAAACATCAAATAGACACAATTAAATATCAGGCAGATTAAAACCACCTTTTTATTTACATACCTATAAAATAAACCTTTATACTATGAAAACTACTGCATTATCCGCCGTTTTTTTTGCATTCCTAATTTTATGTTCATCTTGCATGCCTTCCATTACAGGCAACGGAGATGTTATAACACAAACCAGAGAAGCAACCAACTTCACAAAAGTAAACCTGAATATTGCCGGTGATGTATCCATTACAAAAGCTGATGATTTTTCTTTAAAAATTGAGGGTGAAAGCAATATTCTGGAAATACTCAAAACGGAAGTTATTAATGACATGCTGGTAATTGAGTTTGATGAATGGGGAATCCGGAACTACAAATCAATAAAAATTTATGTTACCATGCCTGCACTAAATGCCGTGCATGTTTCCGGATCAGGAAAAATTGAATCATCATCAGCGTTTTCTGCCGTTGATTTTGATATGAGCCTGAGTGGTAGTGGCGATATCATTTTAAAGTCTCTGGAAGTTAATAATGTAGATGCAAGAATTTCCGGCAGTGGAGATATTCACCTGGAAAACACTACGCCCGCCGATTATTTCGATATGAAAATAAGTGGCTCTGGCGATTTGCACGCGCAAAATTTCCAAACAAAAAACTTTGCCGGATTTATTTCCGGTTCTGGCGATTGCAAGGTGAATGTTTCAGAAGCACTGGAAGCCAAAATAAGCGGTAGCGGAGACATACACTATCTTGGCAATCCTAAAGTAGATGCCAGCGTGTCAGGTTCGGGTAAGGTAAGGGCATTGTAAATATCCCTACCGATATACTTTACCCTAATGAAGGCTGTCTATAAGGCAGAGGGTTCATATTGAAAGTCCGAATTCAAATCCTGTCCCGAAAATGGGCTTACGAAGATGGAAAAACAAGGAGTTTACTATTATAAATGGCTGTTTTTATATCAAGCATAACGCCGAAGTAGGACTTTACAGACAAACTATTTAAAATACACATCCAAGATCTCATCGTCAGTTTGGTTTTCCGCGCCTAAATCCTGAAACTCCACAAATGGATAGGGCTGAATAGCCCTTTCTTTGGAAGGAGCGTCATCCAGCAGGCTAAAGTTACCCGCATCAGCATTCTGAAATCCCGGGTCAGCAACAATGGGATTATTACCGGCATATACATACAGCATTACATCAAAAAAACCCGGATATGGTTCTTTTTGCTCAACGGATGTCATGAGGTTATTCTCAATTACTATCTGGCGATCTTTCATGGAATCTTCCACTGCAACAGTAAATGGGAAAGCCATTGCATAACCATAATTATCAGCAAAAATATTATTGAAAATATGCAATTCCTCAACATTTCTGGTAACACAACCAAATCCCCCGGTTAATCCGCTCCAGTGCTCTGCACTGCCATTGTTGTAAACAGTATTGTTGTAGATAAGAATATCTTTTCGCATCATATCATGGCCCCAAATACTAATAAAAAATCCTGAGCCCACATTATTGTATAAAATGTTATTGTATATGCGCAGGTTTTCCAGGTAACTGTCTTTTCCCTCGGCTGATATTGCAAGACCCCACTCACAATCATGCACAATGTTTGAGTGAAAAGTTACATCACTCAAGGTACCAAACCAGCTATCAGCATATAGTCCCTGCCGGGGCATGTCTGTAATCAGATTATGATGAACCACTCCCCTTGTGCTTACTTCCTTTACATCAATTCCTTCTTTGTCGCAATGGTGGATATAATTGTAAGCCACTTCGAAATCTTCAGCACCGGCTACTGTCAGTGCTTCGTGCGGTGCTTCACGTCGTACCGCAACATCCGCCGTGCGCAGATCCTGATCGTTTGCTCCTGTAATTTCACATCCGAATACTTTGGTGTGACGGGAATACCATAGCCCGATACCAGAGTTATAGGAACCGTGACTGCTACATGCAATAAGCTCTGTGAACCATGCCGGTTTTTTTTTGGTTCCTACCATTATTCCCAGCGAATGAGAATTCTGCACTGTGATATTTATAACCCGCACATAAGATACGCCTTCGATATGGAGCAGACCCTTGCCTACCCTACTGGCAGACCGCCCGGATTCTTCATCTTTCAGAAAATCAGCACCGTCAATAATAGCAGTTTTTCTTTCTGCAGCCATAATAACAAGCCAGTTATCAGCTTTTCCAGAATTCGCAGGAATCAAAGGCCTGTCGATCATATACGTTCCAGGGGCAAAAAATATGGTATCACCGGCGCTGGCATTTTTAAAAGCTGCGTAAACCTCTGTCATTTTATCTGGATCCAGCAGATATGTTTTGGCCTGGGCAAGGTTTACAAAAAGAAGTACCCCAATGAAAGTCAAAGTAATTGAAAATAAGAAGTTGTGTTTAGAATGTTGCATTTTTTTGTGTTTATAATCGTTTGTTTTGTCAGGAATGTAAATATATTATTATTTTTTCAATATCTGAATTTCACCCGAAGTGCCTAATTTAATGATGGAAGGAGCGCCTGGCTCAAAGTTGCCGGGCTGTGTAGCTTTCACCACATAATCAACAACATCAATCCATTCTAGCGGGATCTCCTCAAACAAACCAATAATTTGATGATTGATTTTTAGGAAGTAACAAGCCAACGGCTTTTTATATCGTTGTATTAAGTTTCTGCTGAATCTATCATTTGTCACCCTGAAAGCTACTGAACCATCTGTATTCAGCAGGTTATCCGCCAGATTTCTGCCGCTGGAAATTATAAGCGTAAGGGGCTTATCACTCACTTCCAGAAGCTCCCAGGCTACTTCCGGCACTTCCTCCACGTAGCGCTCCATCCGTACTTCCGTATCCAACAGCACTACCATATCATGGTTCCCTGATCCGGCGCCAAGCTGCTTAATTCGTTCAATGGCAGTTGAATTAGTAGCATCACATCCTATACTCCATCCAGCATCAGTGGGGAATAATATAATGCCACCATCATCCAGGGCTGCCTTCGATTGTTGTAAGTCAGTTTGCATTGTTAATTAGTTGTAGAATTAAGGAAGACTTACTCTTTCACCAGTTGCTCTGTGGTAAGACAAAGCAAATGATTCAAAACGAATGATAAATTCCTCTCCTTTGTATAACGTATCAAAGGTAATTTTATGATCATTCAATATTTCAACCGCATCCTCTTTATTGGTGATAGCTTCCACAATCTTTTTTAATTCTACTACATCTTTTTTATACTCTTCACAACTCACTTTATAATAACTGTGGCCAACACCGGTATTCAATGTTGTATAAATCCAATAAATATTCGTAAGAATTAGAATAATAAGGCTAATGAAAAATAATATCTTCCAGTACTTTTTCATCTTTAAAATTCAAAAACAGTAGAAAATGAATAAATTCTGTAAATTATAATATAGATTGATACACCTTCATCAGGTTTTGTGCAATGATGTTATCATGAAAATTCATGGCATGTTTATAACCATCGTTGATCATTTTTTGCTGCAAGCTTTCGTTGTTCCATATTGTGTGTATGGCATCGGCTATTTCTGCCGTATTTTGCGGATCTATATATACGGTTGACTCACCGCCGGGTTCACTGAAACAGCCTCCCCTGCTTGTAATTACAGGCACACCTGATGTAAGTGCTTCAAGTACAGGAATTCCAAACCCTTCAAATAACGAAGGGTATATAAAAATAGTAGC
>JBEPYD010000439.1:0-4039 GCA_041641575.1 Bacteroidales bacterium | reverse complement strand
GGGTACTGAAATCGGCATAATGGGTAAACTGCACCAGTATCAGTGCCACCCAACTCACCGGTGGTCCGGGTAGTACTGGTAATATACAACCCAAAAGGCCAACTGCCAGGGCTATAATGGCAAGGATGAGCAGCAGAATATCCATGAAAGATGTACTTAGAATTAATAAAAAATAACTTCGGTATCCGGATTGGCACTCTTAAAATTGCTGAGCGAAAAACCCACGATAGGTGCATTGAAACAGATTAACTTTTGCAGGTTTGGTAAGCCCTTCAACGGACCGAGAAAGTTCACTTTTGTGGATGAACAATCAAGATATTTGAGGTTTTTTAAACGCCTCAGATCCCTTAAATTTCCAACAGGTGTACCGGAAATATTTAAATGCTCCAGCTGTTCCATTTCACTGACGGGAACTAAATCGCTCACAGGTGTATTTGATAAACTGATAAAGGTAAGCTTTCGCAAACGGCGCAGCGGTATAATATTTTCCAGTGGAGATTCCTCTATCACCACAGTAGTAAGATCTTTCATGTCCTCAAGGGGACTTATGTTTGAAATACCTGTTTTCCGGATATAAATCTCCTTCAGGGAATAAAGCCTGGTAAGTGGTTCAATTGTTTTTACCGAATAATTATCCTCAATGGTAATGGATTTTAACATTAACAACTGATGCAAATCTTCAGGAGTAGGAGTTTCATTCACAGGCCAGGCACTGATGAAAATGCCTTGCCATTCCGCCGGCAGTTCCTGCCACCACTCCTGAAGGCGCCGGGTGTTGTAAATTACCAGCACATCCGGTTTATGCTGTAAGAACTGAATTACTGTTTGTCTGTTTAGTCGTGTAAAATCAGCATAGACAAATTCCAGTTCTTGTAAATCTCTGAGGGGCGTCAGGGAATCAACCGGATTATTCTCAATGTGCAATACTTTTAATGATTTTAACTCCTGCAATGGTGACAAATTGCCAATTCCGGTGTTGGACATATGCAAAACTTCAATGGAATGCAAATTAAGAAGCGCCTCAACGGAAGTCAGAGGGTTATTCTCACATTGTAATTTCACCAGTTGGTTCAGATGCTCAATACCATCAAGTGAGGTAACAGCAGTGTAATTGCAGTTCAGCCTTTTTAACTTTGAAAGCCGTGCCAAAGGTTCCAGGGAGCGGATAGCCATGTTATTTGAAATATCCAGCGTTTCAATGGAGGAAAGTTTATGCAGCTCTTCCTTTCCAGGTTGGCTGCTGAGGCTGGCTTCACGACGTAAAATCATTTTCCAGGTTTCAGGTAAACCATTCCACCAGTTTTCCAGGGCCGCAGATTCATATACAAATAAAACATCCGGATTATTCTCCATAAAAGCAAGGGCTTCATCTTTTGCCACGGGTGCATTGTCGAGGTACAGCTTTTGCAGATTAGGTAAACCTGACACAGGCGTAAGTGCCACTACCGAAGTGTTGGATGCATGCAGTGCCACCAGGTTATTGAGTTCAACGAGGGGCGAAATATCCCTTACAGGGGTGTTTTCAATAAAAAGTACCTCTAAGGCAGGAACTTTTCGCAAGGGTTCCAGCGACATTACCATCGTATTAGAAACATCAAGCATGGCAAGCGATTCATTTCCCGCCAGGGGAAATAAATCCGTAACTTTTGTGTTGGCTGCATTTAATTCCTTTAGTTTTTGAAGATTCTGCACAGGCTGCAGCGAATCGATGTGTGTACCCGAAATGTTCAATGAAGTTAAATCTTCAAAATTCTTCAGGGCAGAAATATTCGAGATATACGTTCCACTTATATTCAAATGAGACAGCCGCGAGGTATAACGTAAGGCATCAAGGTCGTGCACTGCTGTTTGGCTGCAATTTAAATCCTGCAAAAAGGAGAGGTTACGCAAAGGAAAAAGTGAAACCACCGGTGTATTGGAACAGTTGAGTTTTTCCAGCCGTGTAAGCTTTGAAAGAGGCACCAGATTTTCGATATATTGATTTCCTGAAACATCAATTTGGGTTAAGCGTATTATTTCCTTAATTTGCTGCAGGGCAGGTGAATTATTGCTAATGCCACTATGGTCAAGAAATACTTTTTTCCAGGCAAAGGGCAGGTCATTCCACCAGTTCTGAAGGATTTCATTTTCATTAAGTGGTGTGGTATAAATGCTTACAATTTTAAGATCCTTGCTTTCGGTATCCACATTTATCTCTATGAAACGCGGTTTATTGGTTTGGAGGGTATCTCCCTTTACACTTACTGCTTTTAGGTTACGATTCAGGGAAGCTTTTAAAAACAGCTGACCACTATCATTCAGGGCATGTGCTATTTCATCTACCTCAAATTCAAAAGCCGCATCTTTAAAGAAAAAATCCACATCTTTAAGGTAAGCCTGCACATCTTTTTGCAATACCACATCGCGGGATTCATCTAAATCATCTTCAATCTGCACCTCATCGTCACGGAATATTTTCAGGTAACTGTCGTTGATGATAATCTCTTTTTCAGAAACAGGCATTTCAGGGTCTCCGATAAAATTCAGTGTACCTTCAAGGTATTCAATTAACTCTCTGGCTCTCTGCTTATATTGCTCCATGGCAGGCTGTTGACCGGCCACGGTATCATTTTGCGCGTAACTGCTTACCGGCATAAGAAAAACAAGGACAGGGAGAATGAACCTCAGCAAATAGATATATTTATAAAGATATGCTCTCACAATAGATAAACTTGAATATTTACGGTTAATCGTTGGTGATCAGTTTTTTGATTTGTTCTTTCCCATCTTCATCTACACGATTGGCTTCCGATATCAACCATCCTGAATTGTAGCCTCTTCTGTTGAAAAAATCCACTACAAAATACCAGCCGGGCACCTGCAAAAAATGAAATCTTACATTATTCACCGTTTCAAAAGTAAACATCCCGGCTTTTGCTTCTTCAAGAAAAATAGTTAGAAAATCAGGCGAATAATCTTTGCTGGTATAGTAAAAAACATCTGAAGGATGCTCAAATACTTTGCGTAAATTCATAAAATCCAGCTCGTGGCTCATGGGATGCATAAAAGTTTCCGTACGTTTGGCAGTATCAATATTAAACCTGCGGGCGTACGGTTCAAAAAACACATTTATGAGTACCCACTCGGAGCCCAGGCCGGAAGGTTCAAGCTTCATGTAAAGTGTTACAGGTTTTTGGCTCCCTTTATAGGTAAATTCAGCGGAAACTTCCGCATACCAGCCATCTTCATGAAATTCTATATATTCAGGATCACCTGCCGCCGTTACCTGCTCTATTAAAGCATCGCGTTTGCTTTCAGGAACACCTTGTGGATCATTGTTAAACAGTTGCTCAAGGTAGCCTTTCCGCAGCTCGTCGTTGCGGCGTGGTGGTTTTTCACCGTAGCGAATTCCTTTCAGGTCTTCCTCATTGTTAAAGCGGCGAAAAAACTGGTTCATCTGCTTTGTCTGGGCATATAATTCCCTTTCGTCTGGCAAATCGCCCTTTATCCGCTGGGCAAATGACCCGGTAGTGAAGCTGAAAAGCAAAATGAACAGAAGGATATACTTCATCCGTAATTTTTTAAGTGATCAAAGATACCGGAAGGCTGCCCGACAGGCAATAAAACATAAAGCCCTGCCGCAACTAACCGGTTTAGCAAGAATGCTTAAGGCATGGTTTCTTTCACGCGTATATCGCCCAGCAATACATCCCAGAAGCCAATAAGCCTGCCTCCAATTTGGGTTTGCTTACGCTTTACATAAATGGTGATGTCTTTTTTAGTAGTATCCTGGTATTTCAGGCCTTCTTTGCCGGTTCCGGTAAATCTTTGATAGATGGTAATCACACCTACAAAGGTACCGTCTGGTTGTTGTTCCAGGTCACTTACATATTCTATGTTAAACCATTCAATATCTACCTGGTCGTAATTCAGGCGCATTAATCTCTCAAAATATTCCCGCACAGGGTAATATTTAATATCACTTGAACTCAGGGAAGAAACACCCATTTCGGCACCTTCCATAAACAGTTCTTCGGCCCGGTCCATCACACGGCTTGCT
>JBEPYD010000438.1:0-4041 GCA_041641575.1 Bacteroidales bacterium | reverse complement strand
TAGCATGCCGGAAATGATCATCGATGGAGAAACCGGCTACCTGGTGCCTTTTGGCGATACCCGTATGTTTACGGAAAAAGTTAAACTTTTGATCGATAATCCGCAACTACGGGCTACTTTTGGGAAAAATGCCCGGCAATTTGTAACGGAAAAATTTAATTGGGAGCAACAGTTCTCAAAATTTTTGGAGCTTATTAATGAAGAATAAATCGATTTTCCTCTGGTGCTTCCTGGTATGTTTTTTCTTATTACCCCACCATGCAAATGCACAAATAAATTATTATCTGGAAGCAGGCGGCCAGACCGGGTTGGGTGAAAATGCCCCTTACTGGATGTACAGCAAAAAGTTTTCCAGGTACAGCGCCGAACCCCACGCGGCTTTTGTAGCAGCCGGTGTAAACCGGGAAGTAGACACTACCGGATGGACAGGCTATGGCTTTGGCATGGAACTGCTGGAGCGTTATGACGGCGATAATACCTTTCGGTTCCAGGAACTCTGGGTGGCCGGCAGGCTAAGCTTTTTAACCCTGCGCGGGGGAAGGTTCTATGAACATACCGGAAACCAGTACGACCCCCTCTCGCTGGGAGGAACGGTATGGTCGGGCAATGCCCTGCCGATGCCGCAGGTGGAAATAACCACGGATGGTTACAAAGACCTGCCATTCACGCGTGGTTATGTGGAATTTAAGGGGCAGCTTTCGCATGCCTGGTTTGATGATGTGCGTTTTGTTAAGGATCCGATGATGCATCATAAGAATTTGTATGTGAAAGTGGGGGGTGATTTTCCGGTGAACATCAGCTATGGATTAGAACATTTTGCCATTTATGGCGGCACTTCCCCCGACCCCGATTACGGAAAGCTACCCGATGATTTTGATGCCTACAAAAAAGTTTTCTTTGCTGAGAATGGTGATTCTTCAAATGTAAATGTGAATGAAGTCATTAACAAACTGGGAAACCACCTGGGATCAAAGAACTATGGCATTGATGTGATGTTTGCCGGCATCAAAACAGGATTTTATTACCAATCTCTTTTTGAAGATAATTCCGGGAAAAACAAATTCATGACCCCGGATGGCTTATGGGGTATTTATGTTGATTTCCAAAAAGAAGGCATTGTGGAAGCCATCACCGGTGAATACCTGAATACCACGTACCAGTCTGGAAGCCACCATGAACTGGGAGTTAGTGGTGGAAACGACAATTACTTCAACAACTACATTTACCGTTCAGGATGGACGTATCGCGGGTTTACGCTTGGCACCCCTTTGCTAACTTCACCCGTATTGGATGAGGTTGAAAAACCTGGCATCATCAATAACAGGGTTACCGCTTATCATATAGGTGTGAAAGGGATTGTTAAAAAAGTGAATTATACCCTTTTTCTTACCTCTTCCATCAACCGGGGCACCTGGTCAGTACCTTTTCCGGAAAATCTTCATCAGTTTTCCGCATGGTTAAGCTTGCAGAAGCGCATTGATCTGTTCACACCACTGGAATTATCCCTGCAAATGGGTGTTGATGTGGGCGAAATGTATGGGAATAATGCCGGCGTAATGGTGCGTGTGCGGAAGCGTGGGGTGTTTTAGGTTAGAGACTTTGAGTTAAATATTTTTATGTACGCTTTTCTCTTTCTCAATTGCCAGTTTGTATAAAAACTCAGGTGCATAATCCGCTCCATTTTCCCATTCAATGGTCCACCGGTTTAAAGAGAATTTTTTAAAGTATTGTATATCTTTCAACGGCATAAAAATCTCACCCTCAATTTCATTTTTTAGATCAAGTTCACTTTTTAACCCATCATTAAAAACGAACTCGATAACATGGTCTTTTATATATCTGGCACTTACTACTTTTATCAACATAAAACATTCAGTATAAGGGGGCAATTTTATTTAAAGGCTTATGCCGGCGTGCAAGTTTCCAATTTTCTATAAGTTCATTCTCGTGTATATCAAGCCAGTCAAAAACCATTTTTAATGCTCTTCCTGGCATTTCACCTTTCACCAGTCTGCTGCGAATTTCAATGATAGCCTCATATTCCTGATATTCAATGTGGAAATGAGGAGGATCATGATCCCGAAAAAACATTCTGACAATAATTCCATAAAATCTGCTTATTTCAGGCATTTCTTCAAATTCTACTTATACAAAGTTATAAAACAATGCGGTACTTAGCAAGTTCATGATCAGCCTTTGTACTAACTAAATTCCTTGCGTCTGTCTGCATAATACATTACCGCCGCCAGTAAAAGCAAAGCTAAGATAAATGCTGCCCAGATATAGCTTGAAAAAAGAATACCTGCGTAGGCCAATCCCAGTAGCACCAGGTTTACGCCCCACAATCCTATTGTAACCTGCTGATGGCTTAATCCACTTTGCGTGAGACGCTGGTAAGCATGTTTGCGGTGCGCCTCGCTTAGTTTTTCTTTGTTCCGCCAGCGACGGTAAAGGGTGATGGTGGCATCATACCAAAAAGCACCGGTGATGATGAGGAAGAAAAGCACAGAAATATCCTGTGTGTTTTGATACCAAATGGCAAAAACCGCCACATTAAAGCCCAACAGTGTACTGCCTACATCACCCATAAATATTTTGGCTTTGGGCCAGTTCCAGATTAAAAAGCCAATAATGGCAATGGCCAGCAATAGTGCAGTAGCATCCATGAAAATGGCAAAGAGTGCCAACCCGATAAAAGCCACTTCAGAACCGATGTAGCCATCAATGCCGTCGAGAAAGTTGAACAGGTTAATGGCCCACAGGATCGCAATAAAAGTCACAGGTGTCCAGAGCCATACGCTGCTCAAAGTGGCAAAACCAAAATCAACCACGTGCAAACCCCGCAGAAACCACAACCCACCCGCGGCTGAAAGTGCCTGTACCAGGAAACGCAGGCCGGGTTTGAGGGTATAAATATCATCCAGGTAACTGATGATGACCAGCGGTAAACCGGCCATAAATGCCCAAAACAGGTTATGATCAATTTTTTGCTGCACCAGCAGCCACAACAAACCGCCAAACCAGGTAAGCACCACGGCCACACCTCCACCGCGCGGGGTAGGAATGGTATGGGAACTGCGGTCGTTGGGAATATCCAGCAGCGATTTATGCAACGCATACTTCCGATACAGCCAGGTAAGGAAAAAAGAAAGGATGAGTATGAGGAGGTAGAAGGGGATCATTTGATTGTGGTTTAAATTTTCACTCATTCAAGAGGATATCTTTTTGTAACTTTTCAGCTTTGGCCTTTTAGCTTTCAGCTTTCACTTTTAAGCTTTCAAGATAAGCCTCAACCATGGACTGAATCCCTTCTGAAAACGAATACTTAGATTCCCACTCCAGCGCCTTTCTTGTTTGCTGATTATCCACCACCAAATCACCAAATAGCCGCTGGTGAAAATCGGGCTTAATCGCTTGCAATGCTTTTTGCGAGAAGCCAGGAATGGGAAATATTATTTTTTTGCCAGGCATATTTCCGGCAATTTCTTTCACTAAAAAAGAAGTAGAAACCGGTTCGCCATCTGAAGCTAAAAAAATCCCTGATTTTCGTTTCTTTATTATTGTATCTATTAAATGAACAAGATTGCCCACATAAGTCATGCTTCTTTTGTTATTAATATTGCCTAAAGGAATTACTGGATATCGGTTAACAAGCTTCATTAAATTAAGCATATTGGCTCTCACACCGGGCCCATAAACAAGTGGTGTACGTATAATAGAAACTGTAAAATTCTTATCTTCCAACTCCTTGACCCGTTGCTCACCTTCGAGTTTACTTTTGCCATAAGGGTCCAAAGGGATGCATGGGCTATTTTCTTTCCATGATTCCCCTTCATCTGTAAACTCTCCATAAACTTTAACTGTGCTCATGAAAAGAAAATGTTTTACGCCGTTTTCTTTGGCATGTTTTGCGGTTTCGAAAGCTAAATCGGAGTTTACAATGTAGTACTGTTTATCAGGAGCACCCTTCATTTGGTGGACCAAAGCAGCCAAATGTAACAAGGCTTCTGAATTATTAAATTCTGCCTCTTCAGGTTTTAT
>JBEPYD010000437.1:0-4041 GCA_041641575.1 Bacteroidales bacterium | reverse complement strand
AGCCGTGTGGCAAAAGGGGATCTCACGGCTAAAATAGACATAGATCAGCAGGATGAAATTGGCGTATTGGCATCTTCGCTTGCTTCTATGGTTGAAAAATTGCGTGAAGTGGTATCTAGTATTATTACCGGGGCTGACTCAATTGCCGTTGCCAGTCAGCAAATGAGTTCCACTTCGCAGGAAATGTCTCAGGGAGCAACTGAACAGGCATCTTCTGCAGAAGAAGTATCTTCTTCAATGGAAGAAATGGCCTCGAACATTCAACAAAATACCGATAACTCACAGCAAACTGAAAAGATTGCCTTGCAGGCTACAGAGGGAATTAAGAATGGTAGTGAGTCTACTGGAGTATCTGCTAAATCAATGAAAGAAATAGCAGAAAAAATAACCATTATCAACGATATAGCCTTCCAGACCAATATACTTGCTTTGAATGCTGCTGTTGAAGCAGCAAGGGCAGGTGAGCATGGAAAAGGATTTGCCGTTGTTGCTGCTGAAGTACGTAAACTTGCCGAAAGAAGTAAAATTGCTGCTGATGAAATTGATGAGTTATCTAAAAATGGGGTAGCTGTTTCGGAAAAGGCTGGTCAACAGTTGAAAGAAATTGTGCCTGAGATTGAGAAAACCTCAAAGCTTTTGCAGGAAATCACAGCTGCCAGCATGGAGCAAAATAGTGGGGCCGATCAAATCAACAATGCAATTCAGCAATTGAATCAAATCACCCAACAGAATGCGGCTGCATCAGAAGAAATGGCAACAAGTTCTGAAGAGTTGGCAAGCCAGGCAGATCAGTTAAAGGATATTGTGTCCTATTTTAATATAGGTAATGAAAAAAAGGTCTCTCAATTTTCTGTAAAAAACAAAAAACAGGGAAATCCATTTAAAAAGCCTACTCCAAAAAAGGATGTAGTGTCTGAAAATACATCAGCAAATAAAGCAGAGGAAAATGGCGGTATTCAGTTTTCAATGAATGACGCTGATGATAAAGACAAAGATTTCAGTAAATTTTAAGCAATATTTTCTGCAACCAATTAAAAGAGTCGTGAATTGAATTATTACGGCTCTTTTGATTCTTAGGTGATTTATATCATTAATAACGCTACATTCAATCATCGGGTTTTAAAAACCCTATGAACTTTAAATCCGTACATTTATTCAAAGTTTTGGAAAAGAGGTAAATCATTCAAATAATACAATTATGGAAAATAAAATTAATTCTTACCTGACATTTAAGCTTAACAAGGAAACATTTGGCACAAATGTAAAGCACGTGCTGAATATTCTTGAACCTATGAAGATAACGAAAATTCCCGCAGCACCTGATTATATGCCAGGAGTTGTCAATTTACGTGGGGAGGTACTTCCAATTATCGATACCAAATATAAATTCGGCATGGGAAAAACTGAATTTACAGGCAATACCTGCATTTTGGTTATTGAAATAGAGAATGAGGAAGAATACATCAAGGTAGGTGCACTTGCAGATGGGGTGGAAGAAGTGCTTGAATTGAATGAGGATGATTTAAAACCACCACCAAGTATTGGAAGCAAGTTTAATTCCAGGATAATAGAATCCATGGCAAAAGTGGATGAGGAGTTTATCATGATTCTGAACGTGGCGCAAATATTCTCAGAAGATGAGCTGGTAACCCTTCAGAATGCTGTTGGTGATGAGAAAGTCAAGTCTGAAGCCTGATCAGGTTTTTATTACAGGACTGGGATATAAGTGAGAAAACAAATAGTTATTATGCTTTAGGATACATATTAGGAATATCAAATATTAATAATTAAATGGGTAAACTATGAATTTTAAGAATTTGAAATTAGGAAGTAAGTTAGGACTTGGCTTTGGGGCATTGATCCTGATTGCAATGATCCTTGGTGCTATGGCCGTAGTGAATATGGCCAGGATAAGCACTAAATCAAATCAGCTGGCAAAAGATTATGTGCCAGAGGTGAGGGTGGCCAATAATATTGAGCGATCATCATTACAAACAATGTATGCCATGCGTGGTTATGGCTTCACCGAAGAACAAAGGTTCTACGACCAGGGAATGGAAATGCTCAGTGAGGTAGATAAGTACATATCTGATGCTGAACAACTGGCTAAACAATCTGATATTCTGGTTAAGCTCCAGGGTGAGATAGATTTGGTAAAAAAAGAAGTTGCCAATTATGAGGATTATGTGGCGCAAACCGTGGAGGCTAATGTAACACTCGAAGATTTACGCGGGAAAATGGATATTGCGGCGGCCAATTACATTGCCAATTGTTTTAGCTACCTGGAAGCGCAAAATTCAGCCTTTGAAAGAGATTTAGTAAATGGATTATCCAATGCAAAATTAAGGGAGCGACATGATAAAATTACTGGGATAAATGATGTAATTGACGCTGGTAACGCTTTACGTGTGGCCAACTTTAAGGCCCAGGCTACCAGAGACCCTGAATCTTTTCAAATAGCATTAAAGAACTTTGATATTAGCAGCTTGTTAAACGATCTACGTGCGATTACTTACCTGGAGGCGGATATGCAATCATTAGCTGCTATTGAAAAAGCAGCAACCAACTACACGGTCGCAATGGATAACTTCCTTCAGTCCTGGAAGGACAGGGAAGAATTAAACAAAAAGAGAAATGATGTGGCTGACCAGGTGCTTGCTTCAGCACAGGCAGTCTCACTTGCCGGTATAGAGAATACATTACTTATTGCGAACGATGCTGTAGCCCTGTTGCAGACTTCAAGTTCAATCATGGTAATAGGATTAATATTTGCATTAATACTTGGTATTGCCTTTGCTATTATCATCACACGCTCAATATCTAAAGGTTTGGTTAGGGGAGTTGCTTTTTCTCAGGAAATTGCCCGCGGTAACCTCACAGCTACTATTGAAGAAGAATACACCGACAGAAAAGATGAAATTGGTGATTTGGCTGGTGCCTTGCAGGGAATGGTAGCCAAATTACGCGACATTGTAGGAAGCATCCGTTCCGGAGCAGATAACATCGCTTCTGCCAGCCAGCAAATGAGCTCTACTTCGCAGCAAATGTCGCAGGGAGCAACAGAGCAGGCTTCCTCTGCCGAGGAGGTATCTTCATCTATGGAGGAAATGGTTTCCAATATTCAGCAAAACACCGATAATGCGCAGCAAACAGAGAAGATATCCCTGAAGGCAACCGAAGGTATCCGTGAAGGAAATAATTCTACTGAGGTTTCAGTTAAATCAATGAAAGAGATTGCAGAAAAGATATCCATTATCAATGATATTGCTTTCCAAACTAATATTCTTGCCCTGAATGCTGCTGTTGAAGCCGCCCGTGCAGGGGAGCATGGAAAAGGTTTTGCTGTAGTGGCTGCTGAAGTACGTAAACTGGCAGAGCGCAGTAAGATTGCCGCTGACGAAATTGATAGTCTTTCTAAAAATGGTGTGGCCATTTCAGAAAAAGCAGGTGAACAACTTGCTGAGATTGTGCCGGAAATTGAGCGAACATCTAAACTGGTACAGGAGATTACGGCCGCCAGCCTTGAGCAAAATAGTGGTGCCGATCAGATTAACAACGCCATACAGCAACTCAACCAGGTGACACAGCAAAATGCTGCCGCATCTGAGGAAATGGCAACCAGTTCTGAAGAGCTATCCAGCCAGGCCGATCAGTTGAAGGAGATTATTTCTTTCTTTAAGATAGGAAATGATGAAAGCTTTACTTCTTCCGTAAAGAGAAGTGGCCCTAAAAAGCAGTCTGTTCAGCAAAAAGCAAAAGCTACGCCTTCTGCACCTAAAAAGAAGGAAACAGAAAAAATGTCTGCAGAAAGCCACGGAGGAGGAGTAGACCTTAAAATGTTCTCAAAAGACGATAAAGACAACGAATTTGAGAACTTCTAGAGCGTTGAAATAATATATAGTTTAAAAACCGGATGCTGAGAGGTGTCCGGTTTTTTTGTTTATCAACGTACAGCGTAAAAGGCTCAAGTTAAATATGACCTTATTCGTCATAGAATAATCTTGTTTTGTGTAATAAACATACATATTTTTCTTAGAGATC